>JBKHJQ010000389.1:0-2946 GCA_046538055.1 Actinomycetota bacterium | reverse complement strand
CCTGATAGGTGTTGTAAGGAGAGTCGATCTCGGGGTCGAAGTCCTCGGGGGAGCGGGATCCCACGGCGTAGAGGACCGTGGCGTCGATCTGCAGAGGCATACCCTCCTCCAGGCGGTTGTATATGACGCTGGAGACGAGGGGCCGCTCGTCCGCCACCCGCACCTCCGTCTCTATAAGCGAGCCGATGACGATCCCCTCATAGACGTCGTATCCGCTCTCCTCCAGGCCCGACCAGTCGACCGAGTCGACACGCCGCTCCATCGTGGAGGCCAGCCTCTGGAGGATGTCGGCGGCCGAGGCCGACTGGGAGAACTCGTATGTGTCGGGGAAGAGCAGGCCCTCCCAGTCCTCCAGCCGGGGGGAATCATCCATGTCGGCCAGTTCGGTGGTCACCTCTCCCTCCTCCAGTGCCGCCGCGAACTCCTCTGTGGGGATGCCGGTGTGCTCTGCGAGTATCTCGATGGTCTCGGTCACGCGCCGTCCCTCCGGGATGGTCACCCGCAGGGCAGTGGTTATGGGTCCCTCCCGGAGGGCGCTCAAGACGTCGGCGGGTTGCATGCCCGTGAGCAGCAGGTACGTTCCCGCCTGGAGATCGCCGGCTGCGCCTGCCGAGCGGACGGCGGCTTCGAAGTCTGTGGCCGAGGCGACGACACCCTGACCGGCAAGGATGGCGGCGATGTCCTGGGCGCTGGCACCGGTGGGGATGACCACCTCCACATCCTGGCCCGGCTCCACGTCGATGCCCTCCGAGCCGGATCCCCCGCCCAGGGCCCCTCCCACCTGGCGTCCCAGGTAGGAGGCCCCGCCCACCACGGCCACTCCCGCTACCACCACGAGGGCGATGATCGCCCCCACACGGCCCAGCCGCGAGAAGGTGGGAGGGGGTGGGGCGGGATCCAGGCTCATCCGGCCCTCCCCGATCGATCGAGGTAGCCCCGCAACAGCACGGCCGCCGCCGCCCCGTCCACCTTTCCCCGCCGGGCGCGACTGTCCTTTCCCGCCTCGGCCATCATCTCCTCTGCCATGCGGGTCGTGTAGCGCTCATCGACGGTTGTCACCTTCAACCCCGTTCGGGCCGCGATCTGGGAGGCAAGGTTACGCGCCGACGCGGCACCCTCTGCCTCCCGCCCGTCCTCGCGGACGGGCAGGCCCACTATGACCTCTTCCAGGTCCATCTCCGAGCAGAGGCTCACGATCCGCTCCAGCGCCGCGGGTTCCGCCACGACCTCCAGAGGGCGCACCGAGATGCCCAGGGGATCACTCACCGCCAGACCCACCCGGACGGTCCCGGGATCCACTGACAGGATCCGACTCATGTCTCTCGAAGTCTCCGTGATGCCGACTCGCGTACGATCTCCAGGGCGCGCTCCAGGGCGGTGCCGTCCGGCCCGCCGGCCTGCGCCAGCTCCGGGTCCCGGCTGCCGCCACCGCCCAGGGCGGCCGCTCCTTCGGCCGCGATCTCCCCCGCCGAGACTCCTTCGGCCACGAGGTCGGCGGTGGCCGCCGCCACCAGGGCTCCTTTACCGTCGTTGCGGGACCCCACCACCACCAGCCCCGCTTTGCCCAGGCGGTTTCGCACGTCGAGGGCCAGTTGGCGCAGATCGCCCGGGGCGAGGTCCCCGGCATCGCCCACCACCAGGCGCCACTCCCCGATCGACGTGGCGGCGGAGGCGATCTCCTGGGCGAGGGCGCCCCGGCGCTCGGCGGCCGTCTCCTCCAGGCGGTCTTCCAGCTTGGAGATGCGGTCGATGAGGGCCTCCACCCTGTCGGGGACCTGGGAGACAGGTGCCCGCAGGAGGCGCCCGACGGACTGGAGGTCGTGGCGGACCGTGGCCAGGTGCCCGTAGGCCGCCTCCCCGGTGAGAGCCTCCACCCTGCGGATGTTGGACCCGATGGAGGACTCGGAGGTGATCACCAGGGGGCCGACCTGGCCGGCCGTGGGGGTGTGGGTGCCTCCGCAGAACTCGATGGAGAACTCGCCCACCTTCACCACCCGGACCCGCTCCCCGTACTTGTCGCCGAAGAACGCCAGGGCGCCCATCCGGCGAGCCTCGTCCCGGGAGGTGACCACGGTGGAGACCCCCGCATTGGAGATGAGGCGACGGTTCACCTCCCATTCCACCTCCCCCTGCTCCTCGTCGCTCAGTGCCGAGAAGTTGGAGAAGTCGAATCGGAGGCGCCCGTCCTCCACCAGGGATCCGGCCTGGGTGGCATGCTCGCCCAGAACGGCGCGCAGCGCCCAGTGGAGCACATGGGTGCCGGTGTGGCTCTTGCGGATACCCTCGCGCCGGGGGGAGTCGATCGCCAGGTCGGCGTCCTGTCCCACGTGGAGGGTTCCCGACTCGACGGTCACGATGTGGCCGTGCAGGCCCTGGATGGCGTGGTGGGTGTCGTCCACCCGCGCCGTTCCGGTCTCGGTGACGATCGTCCCGGTGTCTCCCACCTGGCCTCCGGACTCGGCGTAGAACGGCGTGATGTCGGCGAACAGCTCGGCTCTCTGCCCCTCTTCCACCGATTGGCTCTGCTCTCCCTCCACCAGGAGAGCCAGGATCCGGCCGCGGTCCAGCTCCTTCTCATAGCCGGTGAACTCGGTGAGCCCCAGGTCGTCGGCCAGATCGCGATACACCTCCGCCACGGCCGCGTCGTCTCCCCCCTTCCAGGCCGCCCGGGCCCGTTCCCGCTGGGCCGCCATCTCTGCCTCGAACCCCTCCCGGTCGACCTCGACGTTCCGCTCCCTCGCCATCTCCGAGGTGAGCTCGATGGGGAAGCCATAGGTGTCGTGCAGCTTGAAGGCGATCTCTCCCCCCAGGACGTCGCCTTCCAGCGCCTCCAGCGCTTCGTCGAGGAGGTTCACGCCGGCGGACACCGTCTGTCGGAACCTCTCCTCTTCCCGCGACACGGCCTCCAGGATGAGGTCGCGCTTGGCCGTCAGCTCCGGGTAGGCC
>JBKHJQ010000388.1:0-2950 GCA_046538055.1 Actinomycetota bacterium | reverse complement strand
GCCCCGGCCACCGCCACGGTGGCGAGAACCGATATTGCCGAGATGATCAGGAGGGCACTGGAAGGGCGGCTGAACCGCCCCGCCACCGCGCCCCAGCCGATGCGCCCCACGACCCCTGCCAACCCCATCACGGCTGCCAGGGCACCCGCCACAGCGGCCGTCGCCCCCACCCGCTCCTGGGCGTAGAGGGGGATGAAGGCGATCAGAGCCGAGAGGCTCAGAGCAACCCCCAAACCGATGACGGTCAGCCATCCCACCACCGCTCTCGTCTCCCGTCCTTCCCCCGACATGCGGGTGGACGCCACCGGTGCCGACGCCCTGCGCCCGGCCAGCAGGAGGGGGGTCGCCACCAGCCCCGCCAGAGGAATCACGAGACTGACCGCCAGGGCCCACCTCCAGCCCACGGCGAGCGCCAGCGGCGGCAGGAGCACCCCCGCCACCAGGAGCCCCAGGGGAGGCCCCGCCTGCTTGAGTCCCACCACCAGCCCGCGCCTGCGGCGTGAGATCCGCTCGGCGATGACCCGGTTGGTCACGGGGTTTCCTGCTCCCAGGGCCAGGCCGCCGACCACACACCCCGCGATCACAATCCCGTATCCCGGAGCGAGGGCCACCACCAGGACCGCGGCACCACTCAACCCGAACAGCGCGGCCATGACACGGTCGGCTCCCCGATCGGTGAAGGCACCCATGACCGGGGATGCCGCCGCCCCCGTCAGCGAGAAGGCCGTGAAGGCCGCCCCCAGCTGGGAGCGTGAGACGGCGAACTCCTCGATGATGAAACTCGAGACCACCGAGAGGGCACCCTGCAGGTAGGTGGCAGTAGCCATCGCTGCCCCCAGCAGCGCCACGACTCCCAGGAGGTGACCGCGGCGACGGGCAGGAGCAGGAGCCGTCATAGGCCTGAGCGCCGGGGATGCATCAGGTCAGGTATGGGATCCCCGCTCCCTCCCGTCCCTCCATACCCCTTCGGCGCAGGCACCGGATCAGGGCTTTCGCAACCCACCGATGGTGACCAATGGCCCTGTCGCTTCCGCTCCCTCTCGCCTCTAATTGAGATGAGGTAGAAGATGCAGACAACACATCCTCCGGTTCGGAGAATCGACCACTTCGGGCGACAGGCGGGATATGCCGCGGCGGCCGGGCTCAACATGATCCTGCTGGTCGTCGTCCTATATCTGGCGGCGTGGGACATCCTTCCCTTCCTGACCGGCGATTTCGCCGAAGTCGTGCCGTGGCTGGCGATATCCCTCCTGGCGGCCGCTGCCGCCAACTCCGTCTACGTGTTCAACGACCACATACCGGTCCGGCGGATAGGTGAGGTGGTCACCAGCCTGGCGACGTTGGCCGCCACCTATCAGCTCCTGGCGGTGTTCCCCTTCGACTTCTCCGCCTATACCTTCGACTGGGCTCTGGTGACCCGGATCGCCCTGATCGCGGGGATGGTGGGGGCGGTGGCAGGACTCCTCGTGGCCTTCGTGAAGCTCGTCTCTTGGGCAGCCACGCCCGACGAGCAGCCATACGGTTCGAGGTGAGCCCCTCCTCTGGTAGCACCGTTTCTCCGGAACACTCTCGGCGCAGGGATCGTCCCGGGCCCTCTAGCTGGCCGCCCTGAGGATCCGGCATACGCTGTCCGGCTCACATTCGGCCGGATCCACGTCCCCCGTCTCCACCGCAAGTTCCCGCAGGTCCCCTCTCAGCTTGCGCAGATCCCGCATGCGGCTCTCGATCTCCTCTATCCGCTCACGGATCAGCTCGGTGACGTGCCGGCAGGGGGCCTCGCCCCTATCCCGTATCTCCAGCACATCTCCCAGCGCACCCAGCGTGAGCCCCACGGCCTGGCCGGCCCGGATGAACCGGATCCTCTCGATCACCGACGGGTCGTAGTCCCGGTAGCCGGAAGGTGTCCGGCAGGGTTCCGGGAGCAAGCCCGCGTCCTCGTAGAAACGGATGGCCGAGGTGGCTACCGAGGCCTGTTTCGCAACTTCACCTATTCGCATGCGCATACAGGCTATCGGACCTTGGACTCTACTTGAAGGTTTGGGTCTGGACAGCCGGGTCGCGCCGGCCCTGCCGGCGAGACCGTCGAGGTGCGAACAGGGTCCGGCGGAATGGGTTTGTGCAAGTCTCCTGATTGGGTATGGTCTTGATAGAGGAGCGACCCCCGGGAAGTGATTCCCAATCAGTCAAACCCAAACCCCACCTGACTCGATCACGGTGCGACCACCGGAGCGGTCGGATGGCGCCGATATGTGGCGCCTGGCCGCCCGTACGGTGGACATCAACTCGCCTTACAGCTATCTGATGCTGGGCGAGTACTTCGCCGAGAACTGCGCCGTGGCCGAAAGGAATGGGGACCTGGTCGGCTTCGTCACCGGCTTTCGCCCCTTCGAGGACCCCGAGACGCTGTTCATCTGGCAGATCGCCGTCGACGAGTCGGCGAGAGGCCTGGGCGTGGCCAGCCGGCTCCTGGACGACGTTGCGGGGCGTCCTCGTGTTCCCCGGCTGCGCTATCTCGAGGCAACCGTTACCCCCGGTAACGCCGCCTCGAAGAAGCTGTTCCGGGCGTTCGCCGAACGCTGGAAAGCCGAGTGCCAGGAGGAGGTGCTGTTCGACCGTTCGGACTTCCCCCGCGACGCCGACGAGGGCCATGAACCCGAGATCCGCTTCCGGATCGGGGCGTTCTGACCCCAGCAACCGGCGCATCGCGATCCGACATCGGACGGGGTCGACGCGCGTATCACACCACATCCAAAACAGGTCACAACGACAGAGGAGAGAGAAATGATGGAAACATTCGAACGACTGGAATCGGAGGTCCGCTCGTACGTGCGCAGCTGGCCGGCCGTCTTCGAGAAGTCCTCCGGCGCCACCATCGTGGACCGGGAGGGAAACGAGTACCTCGACTTCTTCGCCGGTGCCGGAGCCCTCAACTACGGCCACAACCCGGAGG
>JBKHJQ010000024.1:0-12839 GCA_046538055.1 Actinomycetota bacterium | reverse complement strand
CTTGAGTGCCAGGTTGTCGGACTCGGTGCCCCCGCCGGTGAACACCACCTCCAGAGGTGCGCAACCCAGAAGCTCCGCCACCTTGTCGCGGGCATCCTCCAGGGCGTTCTTGGCGCGGCGGGCCACACCATGCACTCCCGAGGGGTTGCCGAACTCGTCCGTCAGGAGGGGTGCCATGGCCTCCACGACCTGGGGCCGCATCGGCGTGGTGGCGGCGTGATCGACGTACAGCATCGCCTTCCCATGTTGGCAGCAGAGGCCGGCTAGGGAGCGGGGACCGTAGCCCGGGGGGCAGATAGCATGAATTCGTGTTCCCCGTTCGGGTCTCGGTCTTCGTGGACGCCCCGCTGGCAGACATGTGGCACGCCCTGGCCGACCTCCCCTCCCACACCCTCTGGATGGCGGACGCCGTCGCCATCCGGTTCCCCGCCGGCCAAACCGCCGGATCGGGCACCGTTATGGACGTCGATACCCGGATCGGGCCCTTCCGCCTCACCGATCGCATGGAGGTCACCCGATGGTTCCCTCCCAGGTCGATCGAGGTGGCGCATCAGGGTCTGATCCGGGGTCAGGGACGCTTCGACCTGGCCCCCATGGCGGGGGGCATCCGCTTCACCTGGACGGAAGAGCTCCGGTTCCCGTGGTGGCTGGGCGGCCCGCTGACGGCGCTGCTGGCCAGGCCGGTCCTCGCGTTCGTCTGGAGGCGCAACCTCCGCCGCTTCCAGGCGATGATGGAGGGTCGTCTCAGCGGCCGCTGAACCCGGGCCGCCGCTTATCCAGGAAGGCAGCTACGCCCTCGCGGGCGTCTTCGGTCCGGAAGGCACGGTCGAACTCAACCGCCTCGATCTCCATCGCCCGGGTCATCGGCTGCCCCCAGCCCTCGTTGAGGGCTCGCTTGGCGGCGGCCAGGGCGAGGGTGGGGCCCTCCGCCCACTCGGTGGCGTCAGCCATGGCCGCGTCGATCAGCTCCTCGGGACCCAGGACCCTGTCGGCCAGCCCCAGACCCGCCGCCTCGTCGGAGTCGACGTGGCGTCCCGAGTAGACCATCTCCTTGGCCGCCTGGTATCCGACGATGCGGGGAAGGCGCTGGGTGCCGCCCGCTCCCGGGATCAGGCCCAGCTTGATCTCCGGCTGGCCGACCTGCGCATCGGTGGCGAGGTAGCGGAAGTCCGCACCCAGCGCCAGCTCCAGGCCCCCGCCCAGGGCGAAGCCGCGCACCGCGGCGATGGTGGGCTTGTCCAGCCGCTCCAGCGCCCAGATCGCCTCGGTGAGGGCCGACGCCAGGGTGTCATCGGTGCCGCTTTGGTAGGCGGCCTGGAAACCGGAGATGTCGGCCCCGGCCGCGAAGTGGGGCTTGCCCGTCACCACCACCGCCCGGACGTCGCGATCCCCGCATTCCCGGAATGCGTCCAGCAGCGCGCTGGAGAGCTCGGCGCTGAGGGCGTTGACGGGTGGGCGGTTGAGCTCGACCAGGGCAACCGGACCATGGCGGGACACTTCCACGAGGGACACTGGACCTCCGACGTCGCGTGGGCCCCGACTGTACCGGCTCACCCCCGTGGCTCAGGAGGTGACCGAGGGCAGGTCCGCCAGTTCGGGACGTTCAGCCGGCTGGAGGGGCTCCACCCGCATCCGGGCATCGACCACCACCACGCCCTCCCCCGGCGCCAGGACCTTGACCGGGTTCAGGTCCATCTCGGTGATCTCGGGCACCGCAGTCACCAGGGCGGAGATGCGGAGGAGCGCATCCTCCAGTGCCGCGATATCGCCCTGCGGCATGTTGCGATACCCCTCCAGCAGGGGGAAGCCCTTCACGGAGCGAACCATCTCGACGACGTCCGCGTCAGTGAGGGGGTGGATGCGAAAGGCCACGTCGCCCAGCAGCTCCACCGTCACCCCACCCAGGCCGAACACGATGAGAGGGCCGAAGCTGGGATCCTCGGTGGATCCGATCAGCACCTCGTGCCCGGCCGGCACGAAGGATTGCACCATCACACCTTCGGGGTCGGGCACCGCCCCGGTCACCTGGCGGTAGGCAGAACGCACCTCCTCGTCTCCCGACACGTCCAGGACGACGCCTCCCACGTCCGACTTGTGGAGGGCAGAGGGAGAGATCACCTTCAGCACGGATCGCCCGATCTGGGCCGCAGCCGCCACCGCCTCCTCCTCGGAGTCGACTACCCGGGTCACCGGAACCCGCAGCCCCACCGACTCCAGCAGGCCCGACACCTCATCCGGCTCCAGCCATCCCCCTTCCTCGCCCAGTCGCTCCAGGGCGGGATCCACCACGTTCCGGGCGCGGGCCGGATCGGCGCCCTCCAGATGGGGTACCTTGCCGGGGTCGCGCCGCCGCCAGGCGCCGTAGGCGACGGAGCGGGACAGGGCGTGAGCCGCCTGCTCCGGGAACCGATAGGACGGGATGGTGCGACTTCCGTCTCCCCCGGCCAGCAGCGCCGCCGCGTCCTCGCCCCCCATGAAGACGGTCAACAGGGTCACGTCGTCGGTATGGCGGTCCTGACACTCCCGGAGAGCTCGGGCCACGGGTTCGGCCATTCCCGGGGTCACCTCCACGTTGATGACCATCACCGCGTCGACCTCGCCCGACTCGATCAGGGCGGACGTGGCGTGCTCGAACTCGGCGGGACCGGCCGATGCGATCAGGTCCACCGGGTTGGAGGTGGCCGCCTCCGCCGGCAGAGCGTCGGCCAGCTTGGCCCTGAGCCCTTCCGAGAGGGTGGGCAGTCTCAGCCCGCTAGCCTCCAGGGCGTCGGCCGCGAGGATGCCGGGACCCCCGGCGTTGGTGATGATCCCCACCCGGTCCCCCGCCGGGATGGGCTGGTCGGCCAGGAGGGATGCCACACCGAAGAGATCCTCGATGGTGTCCACCCGGACGACGCCGGCCTGGCGGAACAGGGCTCCCACCGCCACATCCGACGATGCGAGGGCGCCGGTGTGGGAGGAGGCGGCCCGGCTCCCTGCCTGGGTGCGGCCGGACTTGACCGCGATGATCGGCTTGCGGCGGGCGATGCGGCGGGCGATACGGGAGAATTTCTTCGGATTGCCGAAGGACTCCAGGTAGAGGAGGATGACATCCACGTTGGGGTCGTCCTCCCATGCCAGCAGCAGGTCGTTGCCGGACACGTCGGCCTTGTTGCCGACCGACACGAAATGGGACAACCCGATCCCCGCCTCCCGGGCGTAGTCGAGGATGGCGATGCCGAGGGCGCCGGACTGGCTGGACATGGCCAGCTTCCCCCGGGGCGGGAAGACCGGCGAGAACGTGCCGTTCATGCGCACCGCCGAGTCCGTGTTGAGGATTCCCAGGCAGTTGGGCCCCACCATGCGGATCCCCGCCTCCCGGACGATCGAGAGGAGCTCCCGTTCCCGGGCGGCCCCTTCCTCGCCCACCTCCGAGAACCCGGCGGAGATCACCACCACCCCCCGCACGCCTTTGTCGGCGCACTGGCGGACGACGTCCAGGACCAGGGTGGACGGCACCACCACGAACGCCAGATCGACATCGTCGGGAACGTCGAGGACGCTGGGGTAGGCACGGACGGAGTTCACGACCTGGGCGTTGGGGTTGACCGGGTACAGGGGACCGGTGAAGCCCTCTCCGATGAGATTCCGGAACAGGCGGTTTCCGATGGAGGCGGGATCCACCGAGGCGCCGATCACCGCCACCGAACGGGGCACGAATATGGGCCCCAGCGAAGCGGTGACCGCCCGCCGTTCCCTCTCTCCCCACGCCGCCAGCGTCCCCTCCGATTCCTCGACCGGGAAGTCGACGGTGTACACGCCTTCCTCCAGGGTGCGCGTCAGCTCGAACCCCGAGTTGCGGAACACCCGCATCATCTGGCGGTTCTCGGGAAGCACGAAGGCCCGGAAGCGCTTCACGCCGTGGCCGCGGGCGTACGACGTGAGGAGCTGGAGCAACTCGGTGCCCACACCCCGGCCTTGATGCTCGTCCGCCACAGCGAAGGCGACTTCGGCGGTGGAGGGATCCTCGTCGAGCACGTCGTAGCGGCCCACCCCGATGATCCGATCGCGGCTCAGGGCCACCAGGGCCATGCGATGCTCGTAGTCGACGTCGGTGAAGTAGCGGATCTCCTCGGGGTCCAGGGAGTCCTTCACGCGGAAGAAGCGGAAGTAGCGGCTCTCCGGACCCAGCCCCTCGAACAGGTCCGTCATCCGCCCATCGTCGTCGGATCGGATGGGACGGATGGATACACCGGCGCCATCCCTCAGGACGACATCCATCTCGTATTCGGTCGGGTAATCAGCCACGGAAACGAGGCTAACGCGCCGGCGGCCGAAGCCGCGCCGCCTCCTCGTAGGGATAGATCTCCACCATCTCGCCCGCCCTCACCCGTTGCTGCACCGCCCGCCACCACTCCGGGGTGAAAAGCTGGCGGTGGTGGGAGACGAACGCCTGCCGTGTCTCGCCCGTGACCCCGAGAAAGGTCGAGAACTCCTGGGGGAAGACATCCCGAGGACCCACTGCGAACCACGGCTCCGCCGCCAGCTCGTGGTCGTCCTCCTCCGGCTCGGGGAAGGAGCGAAAGGTGACGTCCTCCAGCGGCGAGAGCTCGTCGTAGTCGTAGAAGACCACCCGGCCGTGACGGGTTACGCCGAAGTTCTTGAGGAGGAGGTCCCCCGGGAAGATGCCGGATGCAGCCAGGTCGCGGATGGCCCGGCCGTAGTCGACGATCGCCTCCCGGGTGTGGTCGGGGTCCGCCCCGCGCAGGTAGAGATCGAGGGGCACGACCCGCCTCTCCACGTAGCAGTGGCGGATGGTGACCGTATCGGATCCCACCTCGACGGAGCGGCCGCATTCGCTCGTGAGGGCGTCCAGCACCTCAGCCCGGAAGCGGTCCCGGGGAAGGGCCAGATACGCGAACTCCTGGGCGTCCACCAGCCGGCCCGCCCGGTCGTGGTCGAAGACGAACCGGTACCTCTCCTTCACCTGGGCCCGGGTGGTCGACTTGGGGGGTGGGAAGCGGTCCTTGATGACCTTGAACACGACGTCGAAGCCGGGGAGGGTGAACACCGACATCACCAGGCCCGGAGACCCGCGAGCCAGGGTGAAGCGGTCGTCGGATCCGAGGAGATGGTGGCGCAACTCCCGGTAGAGGGAGGTCTTGCCGTGTTTGTTGTGCCCCAGGCTGATGTACAGCTCGGCCTGGCGCTTGCGGGGCATGAGCGAACGGAGGAACCGGATCATCTCCCAGGGCCGCCCGGTGTCGACGTGGAAGTAGGAGCGGGTGAACGAGAACAGGATCGACACCTGGTTCTCGGTGAGGAGGACCGCGTCCACACGCACCCCCTCCGGGGGATGGAGCAGGGCCACCACCAGCGGAACCGCGTGCGGTCCCGAATACATGCGGCCTACGAGGTAGGCCCCCTTTCCTCGGAAGAAGACCGCATCGATGATCTCGGTCCTGTCCACCTGCTGGAGGGCACCGATGGACCGGAGGTGCTGGGAGATGCGCTCGGCTGCCCTCGCGGCGTCGCCGTCCAGATCGGCGAAGGACGCTCCCAGCTCCGCATCCGCCAGCATGGCCCGGACCAGGTCGGGAAGGGGCATGGATGGATAGCTGCGGTGGGGCGGCGACGCCGACTGCGAAGGGGGGCTGTCGAAGTCGGTGTCCACGAACTCGATGCGGGGGTCGACTCCCACCGTGGCGAACACCCGCCGCGTGACCGAGTTGAAGAAGGTCTCGGCCAGCTCCCAGTCGTGGCGGTCCATGATGAGGCCCGAGTAGACCGCCTTCATCCCGGCCCACACCATCCTGTCCTCACTCCTGTCACCCAGGAGGTCGCGCACATTCCGCGACGCCTTTTGGGAGACGGTCTCGTACAGCTGGAGGCGCTCCCGGGCGTCTGCGGCCATCCCCTCCCAGTCCCGCTCCGCGAACCGGATCCGGGCCCGGCGCGTCACGATCCGGAAGCGACTCTCGAGTCCTTCATAGGCTTGGGCTATCTGGCGCGCACCCAGATTGGCGAGGCGGGAATCCGTGAGCGGCGAAGGACCGGTGTCCACGTGCCCGGGGTGGGAGTCGAACCCACACGTCCCGCGGGGGACAGAGGTGTTTAAGACCTCCGCGTCTGACCGATTCCGCCACCCGGGCTCACTGCTCACGGTACTCTCCCCCGCTTCCAAGCCTCTCACCCGAGGGATGCCAGCACCCCGTCCAGGAGATCTCGCTCGGAGACCAGACATGAGTCCGCCTGCAGGGCTGCCAGTGCTGCCGAGGCGGCAATCGAGCCCCCCAGGATGACGGGAGCCCGGGCGGGATCCAGGCCGGGCAGACGGGCGGTGTCCTCGGTTCCCATGCCCGACAGGCGGTCGACCCACTCCTCCACCGCGGCCCGCGTGAGCCGGTGGTGATGTACCCGATCCGGATCGTAGGGCTCGAGTGCCAGGCTCATGGCCGCCAGGCTCGTCCAGGTGCCCGCCACCCCCACCACGCCGTCCGGAGCGGGCGACGGGGATATCAGCGACGCCGCCAGATCGCGAGCCGCCTCCAGGCGAGCCGGGGCGACAGGCCGGTCCGCCAGGTACTCGTCGGTGAGAACGACCGAGCCGATCTCATAGGACTCCCCTCCTTGCCGGCCGACCACTTCCGTGCTTCCTCCCCCTATGTCGACCACGGTCCAAGCGTCTCCCTCCAGATCCGCGACGGAACCGGCATAGGACAGCCGTGCCTCCTCGTCGCCCCCTATCACCTCCGGCCGGAATCCCAGCGCCTGGGCAGCTTCGTCCAGGAACTCGCCTACATCCGAGGCTGCCCGCCCGGCCGCTGTCATCACCGCCCGGACCCGGGTAACGCCGGCCGCCGACATCTCCCGGCGATAGGACTCCAGCACCGACCGGGTCGACGCTCGACCCTCGGCGCTCAGCCTCCCTGTGGCCCTCAACCCCCGACCCAGCCCGGTCACGGTGGTGCGGCGGATCATGTCGCCGCGTTCTCCTGCCACGAGCAGGCGCACCGAGTTGGTGCCGATGTCGATGGCCGCCCGCACCATCAGGGACGGGGCGACCAATCGGGATTGGCCTCGCCCTCAACCACGCAGGGGATATCGCAGTCGAGAGGCCCGATCCAGGCACCGACCAGCTCACCCACGGGGTTCTCGTTGCCCGCCGCCCAATCCGCGTAGTGAGCGTGGAGGCACTTGGCGCCCCGGCGGGCTCCCCCCACCCCGCCACTCGGCCGGGGGTAGGCGCCCTCCGGCACGAGGGCGTCCCGCTGGCTGGCATAGCGGCGATTCGCCTCCTCCAACCCAGCTCCGAACTCCGGTTCCATCTCGGCCTTCGTCTCCATCCTCTTCACGCCTCCGGCGGCTTCCAGGCGGGCGATACGTGTGACCGCCAGCGGGCATGTGAGCCAGTACCTGGTGGGGAATGGAGTGCCATCGTCCAGGAAGGGAGGGACGGAGATCACCACCGGCATGCTCAGGTGGCAGCGGACCACCACCTCCGACGGTGCTCGCAGGGGCCGGCCGATCTGGGCCGACACGGTCCGGGCGTCACTCACCCCCGCAGATCCGCCCCCGTCATGAAGTCCCATACCGTCTCCCAGAGGGCCTCGTCCTGGGGGGGAGGCTCCCGTTCACCGGCGGGGAGGGTGGTGGTCGTGGTGGGAGCGGGAGGTGGCTCCAGGACCACGTAGGCGATCTCGCCCGGGCGAACATAACCCAGCTTCTCCCGCGCCAGGCGCTCCACCTCCACCGGAGTCTCCAGTGCGTCTCGCTGGGCGGAGAGGACCTCGTTCTCCTCCCGAAGGTCCTCCAGCTCCTGGGAGGCAGCCTCCACCTGGCGCTGCTGCTCCAGTATCTGGCGGTAGGGAACGACGTTGGTGAGAACGGCGGCCCCGACGACGAGAAGGGCGAGCGTGAAGGCGGCCACGGCCGAACGGCGGAGCTTCATCTCGAGCTCCGGAAAACGTCCCAGGCCCCATAACGCGCCTCCGCCCCCAGCTCCTCCTCGATGCGAAGCAGCTCGTTGTATTTCACGGTCCGCTCCGAACGGGCAGGAGCACCGGTCTTGATCTGCCCGGCGTTGGTGGCCACCGCCAGGTGCGAGATGAACGAGTCTTCGGTCTCTCCCGATCGGTGCGACACCATCCGGCCGAAGGACGCCTCCGCCGCCATCGTCATGGTGGTGAGCGTCTCCGACAGGGTGCCGATCTGGTTGACCTTCACGAGGACGGCGTTTGCGGCCCCCTGCTCGATTCCGCGGGCCAGGATCTCGCTGTTGGTGACGAAGAGGTCGTCGCCCACCAGCTGGGTCCGGGATCCGAGGCGACCCGTCAGCTCGACCCACCCGTCCCAGTCGTCCTCGGCCATGCCGTCCTCGATGGAGACGAGAGGGAAGTCCTCCACCAGGCCGGCCAGGAAATCCACCATCTCGCCTGGGCCCTTCTCCTCTCCCTCCAGGTTGTAGTAGCCCTCCCGGTACAGCTCCGAGGCGGCCACGTCCAGGGCGAGTGCGATCTCCCCTCCCAGCTCGTAGCCGGCGGCCTCGATGGCCTCCCCCAAGAGCTCCAGGGCTGCCCGGTTGGTGGGGAGATTGGGGGCGAAACCCCCTTCGTCGCCCACGTTGGTCGCCAGCCCCCGGCCGCTCAGCACCTTCTTCAGCGAGTGATACACCTCCACGCCCGCCCGCAGGGCCTCCTGGAAGGAGGGGAGACCCCCCGGCACCAGCATGAACTCCTGGATATCGACGGAGTTGGCGGCGTGGGCGCCGCCGTTGAGGACATTGAGGAAGGGCACGGGGAGCAGCCTGGCACCGGGCCCTCCCAGGTAGCGAAACAGGGGGAGCCCGGTCTCCGCCGCCGCGGCCCGGGCCACGGCCAGGGACACGGCCAGGATGGCATTGGCGCCCAGTGACGCCTTGTTGGGAGTGCCGTCCAGATCCAGCATCAACTGGTCGATCGAGTGCTGACGGACGGCGTCCATACCCACCAGGGCGGGAGCTATGACTTCGTGGACGTTGGTGACGGCCCGCGAGACGCCCTTCCCACCGAAGCGGTCTCCACCGTCCCGAAGCTCGATGGCTTCGAGTGCCCCTGTCGACGCTCCCGAGGGAGCCGCGGCCCGGCCCAGGGCTCCGCCAGCCAGGAGCACCTCGGCCTCGACGGTCGGGTTGCCCCGGGAGTCGAGGATCTCACGGGCCCGGATGGAACTGATCTCGGTAGACATCCAGGGCCCTCCTTGTGACCGCGGTCACGCTAGCAGGGAGCCGCGCGTGGTCAGAGTAAAGCCCCTCTGCCCTCCATCCGACGGAGGCTCACCCGCCTTTGGCCGCCTGCCAGCGCTCCTCCAGTTGCCCGGGAGTGAGACCGTCCAGGGAACCCCTCTCCTCCATACGCCGGAACCGGCGCTCGAAGCGGTGGACGGCAGCGCGCAGGACTTCCTCCCCGGATCGGTCCAGGCGCCGCAACAGGTTGACGGCCGTGAAGATCACATCACCCAACTCGGCAGCCGGGTCACCGTCTCCCCCCATGGCCCGGGCGAGCTCCTCCACCTCCGCTCTCAGCGCCCCCACGATCTCCGCGGGGTCGTCCCAGTCGAAGCCCACCTTGGCGGCCTTCCGCTGGATCGCCTCCGCCCGCGCCAGGGCTCCCAGGTCGGGGGGGACCCCGTCGAGCACCGACGCCTCCTCCGCGTCCTTCTCGGAGCGCTTGATGTCCTCCCAGTTGGAGGCCACCTCGTCGGCGTCCGCCACCACCACGTCCCCGAACACGTGGGGGTGGCGGCGTTCCAGCTTGCCCTGCAGGCGGGAGGCGACGTCGTCGATCCCGAATACCCCTCTCTCGGAGGCGATGTTGGTGTGGAAGAGCACCTGCAGCAGGACATCCCCCAACTCCTCCTCCACGGCATCGTAGGCGACGTAGTCGACGGGTTCGGTCTCCTGGGGCAGGGTGGAGATCGCCTCCACCAGCTCGTATGTCTCCTCGATGAGGTGGCGTACGAGCGTGTGATGGGTCTGGCGTCGGTCCCAGGGGCATTCCCGCCGAAGGCGACGACTCACACCGATCAGACCGGCCAGCCCCCCGGGACGGGTGTCCACGAAGAGGGACGTCCGGAAGCCGGCCAAGCCGGGAGAGACCCCTTCGGGGGGGAGCGTCAGGATCTCCTGGTCATCGGCCCCCACGTTGACGCACACGGTCACCCGCGAGTCCTGCGGGAGCACGCGGCCCAGGATGGACGTGACGTCGGCCAGGACCTCGGGGCGGTCCAGATGACCGATGATGGTGGGAGCGTCGAGTGGCAAGGGATCGGGCAGGACGTGACCGTCGACGATTCTCAGCCCCCGATCGAGCGGGTCGTAGCCCACCTCCCGCAGCACCGCGTCCACGAACGACTCCGCCGGAAGCACCTCGGCGTCGGGGAAGCGGTCCAGGAGGGCACGGACCGCGAACTCTCCCACCATGGGACTGCCCGGCACACAGAAGATGGTCGGGCCCTCCGCCACGAAGGAAGCCACCCGTTCGGTGATCGCGGCGTAGACGTCGCCGAAGGACTCGGACTCCTCGTACAGGTCGTCGCAGGAGACGACCGGGCGGCGGGCGGCCAGATCCGCCGCCGCCGGATGATGCAGGGTCCGAGCAACGACCTCGTAGCTCGGGTCCTCCAGGATCCGTCGCTGGTAGGCAGGGGCCCGGGCGAGGTCGCCCGGGCCCAGCCCGGCGACTATCAGCCTCCCGGGAGGGTGGAGGCCGGAGCCTCCCCCGCCGGTGGCTGCACCATCGGCTGCGGGTCGGTCACCCATTCCCCGTACTCCTCGTTGACGCTGACTTCCGCCTCATCCAGCTTCTCCAGCATCCACTCCTCCAGTTCCGTCATTCCCGCCGACTCCATCAGGGACTCCCTGACCTCCTCCTCTGTGGGCAGCTCCTCGGCGGACGGTCCGGTGCGGTCGTAGACCTGGAGGATGTGGAAGCCGAACTGGCTCTCCACGGGCTCGGTGACCGCGTCGATCTCGGCCTCCACGGCCGCGTCCCGGAACTCGGGCACATACTGCCGGGCGGGGGCGCAGCCCAGGTCACCGCCGTTGTCGGCTGCGCTGGGATCGGTGGACACGTCTGCCGCGACATCCTCGAAGCTCTCTCCCCCTTCCAGGCGGTCCCGGGCCTCCCCCGCCTCCTCGGCACTCTCAACCAGGATATGCCGCACGCACACCTCGGTGAGACCCGCCTCTTCGGCGTCCAGGGCCTCCGCCACCTCCTCCGAGGTGGGCTCCGACGCTTCCGCTCCCAGCTCGGCGGCCACCAGCTCCTGGACGAGGCCGACGCGGACGATCCGTCGCATCGTGTCCTCGGCCAGGTTCTGGGACTCTGCCACCTCCTCCAGCGACATGCCCCCGCCCTGGGTCTCCAGCACGGATTGCAGCTCTTCGTCTACCTCCTCCTCGGTGGGATCGATGGAGAACTCCTCGGCGGCGGCGGCGTCCAGGATCCGCCACTGGATCAATGCCGTCAGGTACTGGGCGAACTCACCGGGCGGCATGCTGCCGCTCGACTCGTAGGGGAAGCTCTGGACGTCGGAGACGGTCACCTCTCCGTCTCCCACGGTGGCGGCGACCTCTCCGCCGCCGGTGGATCCACAAGCGATCAGCAGCAGCGCCGGGGCGAGTGCGACGGCCATCAGTCTCTTCACGGGGAAACCTCGCAGAATTGGGGTTCCTCGATGGTAAAGGCAGCTAGCTGCTTAAGGGGATTCGGCCGAGCGTTGGGGCCGCCACATCTCCCCCAGGAAGCGTATCAAGCCCGAGACGAGGGGCCGGGGGGCGGGGATGAAGAGGGACCCCTCTCCCGCCCGCAGCACCGCCCGGGGTTCGAGCCGCTCCAGTCGGACCTCCTGGGAAGCGGACAGATTCACCGGAGCCAGGCGGACCTCGTCACGCAACTTGACGATCTCTGTGAGGCCGATGCGGATGGCCTCCACCCGTATCCGGGCGACCTCCACCAGCGCCTCCGCTGCCGGGGGAAGGGGGCCGAACCGATCGCGCCACTCCGCCTCCACCTCCTCCACCTCCTGGTGGGTGGTAGCCGCCGCCAGGGCACGGTATGCCTCCAGGCGCACCGTCTGATCGGAGATGTACTCATCGGGAAGATGGGCATCGATCGGGAGGTCGATGCGCACATCCACCGGCGGGCCGGTCTCCGGCTCGCGACCCTCCAGTTCCGCCACGGCCTCCGCCACCAGCTCGGCATACAGGTCGAATCCCACCGCCGCGATGTGCCCGGACTGGACTTCTCCCAGTATCGAGCCCGCCCCCCGGATCTCCAGGTCCCGGAGCGCCAGGCGGAATCCGGATCCCAGATCGGTGGCCTCGCCGATCGCCTCCAGGCGGCGGTGGGCCTCCTCCGAGAGCGATCGGTCGGCCGGGTGAAAGAGATAGGCGTAGGCGCGCTGGCTGGAGCGGCCCACCCTCCCCCGCAGCTGATAGAGCTGGGCCAGCCCCAGCAAGTCGGACCGCTCCACGATCAGGGTGTTGACCTGGGGGAGATCCAGTCCCGACTCGATGATGGTGGTGGCGACCAGGACGTCGTACTCCCCCGCCCAGAAATCCAGCATCACCTGCTCCAGCTGCCCCTCCGACATCTGCCCGTGGGCCACGGCATAGCGGGCGTCGGGCACCAGCTCCCGCAACCGGGCTACCGCCCGGTCGATGGACTGGACACGGTTGTGGACATAGAAGACCTGGCCGTCCCGCAGCAGCTCCCGCCGGATGGCGGCTGCCACCGCCTGCTCGTCCCAGGGGCCCACATAGGTGAGGATGGGATGACGGTCCTCGGGAGCGGTCCGGATATGGGACACCTCCCTGATCC
>JBKHJQ010000387.1:0-2958 GCA_046538055.1 Actinomycetota bacterium | reverse complement strand
GGCCTGGTCCCCTCGGCCCGACGGGCCCAGGAGCTGCACCAGGAGGAGTACCTCCAGGATGCCTGGCTGGACAAGGGCGGCCAGTCGGGGGACGAGGACGAGGAGACCTGATGGCGCTGCTGGAGATAAGAAACCTGAAGAAGGCCTTCGGCGGCGTCCAGGCCATCGGAGGGGTGGATGTGACCGTCGACCAGGGCGAGATCGTCTCCATCATCGGACCCAACGGCGCCGGGAAGACGTCTCTGTTCAACATCGTCTCCGGGTTCTTCCCCCCTGACGAGGGTGAGATCATCTTCGAGGGGATCAACATCGCCGGCCACTCGCCCTCGGACATAACCAAGGCGGGCATCGCCCGCACCTTCCAGAACGTCCGCCTCTTCCCCAACCTGACAGTGCTGGAGAACGTGAAGGTGGGCCAGCACTGCCGCACCCATCGGGGAGCCTGGAGCGCCATCTTCCAGACGCCGGGTTTCAAGAGGGAGGAGAGGATCATCGAGGAGAAGGCCAAGGATGTCCTTTCCTTCTTCGGGACCAGGCTGGTGGGATACCGGTTCGACCAGCCCGCCTTCGTGCTCTCCTACGCCAACCGCCGCCGCCTGGAGATCGCCCGGGCCATGGCGACCGAGCCCACCCTCATACTGCTGGACGAGCCCACCGCGGGAATGAACCCCCGGGAGACAGCCGAGCTCACCGAGCTCATAGGGAAGCTGCGCAGCGACCGGGGCATGACCGTACTCATGATCGAGCACGACATGCGGGTGGTGGGGGAAGTCTCGGACCGTGTCATCGTTCTCGACCACGGAATCAAGATCGCCGAGGGCCCCTACGAGGAGGTGTCCACCAACGAGGACGTCATCGAGGCGTACCTGGGGCGCCCGGCGGAGATCCGGCGAGCCGCCACCTCCGAGGGTCAGCAGGCATGAGCGACAACGGCCGCACCCCCGTCCTGGAGTTCCGGGGAGTCAACACCCACTACGGCGCCGCTCACATCCTGAAGGACGTCGACCTGGAGATCTACGACGGGGAGATGGTGTGCCTGCTCGGGGGCAACGCCTCCGGCAAGACGACCACCCTCAAGACAATCCTGGGCTTCGTGCCGCCCACCAGCGGTGCGGTTGTCATCGGGGGCGAGAACGCCAACAGCTGGAACACAGCCGAGCGGGTGAAGGCGGGCGTGTCGATGGTTCCCGAGAACCGTCGCCTATTCAAGCGCATGACGGTCAAGGAGAACCTGGAGATCGGCGCCTACCTCCGGGAGGACGGCGACAACCTGGACGACGACATGGAGCGCGTGTTCGAGCTGTTCCCCCGCATCAAGGAGAGGCTGGGCCAGAAGGCAGGGACGCTTTCGGGAGGCGAGCAGCAGATGGTGGCGGTGGGGCGCGCGCTCATGTCCCGACCCAGGATCCTGCTCATGGACGAGCCTTCCATGGGTCTGGCCCCGGTCCTCGTCACCCAGAACTTCGAGATCATCGACCAGATCAACCAGGCCGGCACCACCGTGTTCATGGTGGAGCAGAATGCCAGCATGGCCCTGTCGATCGCCGACCGGGGCTATGTCCTCCAGACGGGCCAGGTGGTCCTGGCGGACACGGCCAAGGGCCTGCTCGAGAACCCCCAGATGCGCAAGGCCTACCTGGGAGACACCTGATCCCGGGTGGCCGGTCAGGAGCCCGGGTTCTCCACAGGGGCCTCCTGGGGAGCGATCTCGGGATGCTCGGCCGTGTCGAAGAGGCGCTGCTGGTTCTCGATCTGGCGCCGGCGCCTCAGCCTCTCCGGTGGTTCGGTGCGCTGGATCATGGCGTCGCTCGCCTCCTGCCAGGACTCGCCCAGAACCCTGGTCCGCCATAGGTGCCCGGCCACGATCCGCAGGACGGTGACGGCGGGCACCGCCACCAGTACCCCCAGGAGGCCGGCCAGGGCTCCGCCGGCGATGAGGGCGACGACGATCACGAGCGGGGAGAGGTTCACTCTCGTCCGCTGCACCAAGGGGGTGACCACGTGGTTGTCGAACTGCTGTATGGCAGTGAAGAGCACTACCGCCCACAACGCCTTCGACACCGACCCGTCGAACAGTGCCACCACCACGGCCAGCGCCCCGCCCACGAACGGGCCGACGAAGGGGACCATGTTGAGGAGTCCAGCCGTGATCCCGATCAGGAGCCAGAACGGCAGCTCCAGGAAGTAGAGGGCGATGCTGGAGAGGACACCCACGATGAGGGCCACCAGCAGTTGCCCCCGCACGAACGATCCCAGGGCGGTCGCCAGCTGGTTGGCGACGTAGGTGGCTTCCTCCCGGTACTGGGGCGGCGTCAGCTCTCGTGACCGAACCTTGAACTTGGTGGAGTCCATCAGCATGTAGAACGCCAGTACCGGAGAGAGCAACACGACGACGAAGGTCTCCGTCACGCCCTGGAGGATCCGGCCTGCTCCCGAGCCGAACCCTCCCAGCAGCTCCTGGATGGTGGCCTGATTCTCAGGGTTGCTGATCCACTCCTGGATGGTCACCGAGGTCCACGCATCGCCCAGATCTATCCCGAGGCTCTCCGACGTGGAGCTCAACCACTCCACGACCGTGTCGTAGAGATCGGGGAGCTGGGCCGCGAAGTCGGCGCCTTGCTCACGGACCGTCGGCACCAGCAGCACCACCGTGGCGGCCACGATCCCGCCGGCCACGAGGAAGGCGATGATGGTGCCCGCCAGACGAGGGATCCGCACCCGCTCGAAGGCGTTGACCATGGGATTGAGCAGGAGGGTGATGCCCCCGGCGAAGGCGAGGGGAAGCCAGATGATTCGCACGGAGTCGGCGAAGCGGAGCAGCACCCACCCGAGAGCCAGGACCCCGAGGACGGTCCAGACGACAAAGGCGATCCGCCGCAGGGTTTGGAAGCGGGGCGACTCCGTGCTCATCCCGCCCGAGTGTATTCCGTGGGGAGGGGTCAGCCCTCAGTTATGACG
>JBKHJQ010000023.1:0-12900 GCA_046538055.1 Actinomycetota bacterium | reverse complement strand
GAACAGGAGTGAACCTAACCGACCTGCACCTGCGGTGACTCCCGGCGCCGGCATCGGAGCACGCCCGGGAACCGACCTCCACCCTCTCCCGGCTCCAGGCTCCCGCCGGCCGGCGGTTTCAGCGGCTCCGGACGGGGTAAGGGCTCCAGCACACAGAAAGGGAGAGTGCCGTGGCGAAGAAGAACCGAGACCCAGGCCCCAGCGTCAAGGACAAGGAGCAGTACGAAAGGCTCCGCCAGCAGGGCGAGAGCAAGGAGAAGGCTGCTCGGATCGCCAACACGAGCCGCTCCAAGGCGGGCAAGCGAGGCGGAACCTCGCAGCCCTACGAGGAATGGACCAAGGACGACCTCTACGACAGGGCCAGGGAAGTCGACATCGAAGGCCGCTCCAAGATGACCAAGAAGGAGCTCATCTCGGCGCTTCGCAACCACTGAGCCACGGACGTCGTCCGGCACGGAGCCGAACATGGGGCATGAGCCGACCCCCACGACGGGGAACGAGTCCGCCGACCAGGAGGACGGCGGTGCCGGAGACGAGACCGAGGCTGCCACCAAGCCGGCTCCCACCATCCTCCGCCAGGAGATCATGGTCGGCACCGAGCAGCTGGGGCGGACGGCCCCCGGGCTGTTCCTATCGGCGGTATCCGCCGGGCTCGATATCGGTTTCGGCCCGCTTCTGGTCGTAGCCGTGCTGGGTGCCACTCCCGATGACACGCTCGCCACCCGGCTGGCCACCGCCGTCGTCTACTCGATCGGATTCGTGATCGTGATCCTCGGCCGGTCAGAGCTGTTCACCGAGCACACGACCCTCGCCGTCCTGCCACTGCTTTCCGGCGACGCCTCCGTGCGGCAGGTAGCCCGGCTATGGGCCCTGGTCTATGCCGGCAATCTCCTGGGAGTGGCAGTGTTCGCCTCCCTGGCCGCCCCGTTGGGAACCGGGCTGGGCCTGTTCGACGCCTCCCACGTCGACCGCATGACGGACACCCTCCTGGAAGGGGGATGGCTGCTCATCGCGGGTGGCGGTATTGCCGCCGGATGGCTGATGGGCCTCGTCTCATGGCTCGTCACCGCCGCCCGCGACACCATCGGGCAGATCGTCATCATCGTCCTCGTAACCGGCTCCATCGCCTTCCTGGGCCTCCACCACTCCATAGCCGGATCAGTGGAGGTGCTCATTGGGGTCCTGTCCGCAGGCACCTCGCTAGGGGAATGGGCTCGCTTCCTGGTCGGCGCCACCATCGGCAACGCCATAGGCGGGATCGTGCTGGTGGCGGCCTTGAAATACGGCCACATCGTTCAGCTGCGCCCCCACGCCCAACGCCAGGGCTCGAACTAGGGACATGGCGCCGGGATCTCCTCGCCTGGAGCCATGCGCGGGCATCAGGTGGCCCCGGTCCCGGTCAGCCCCCAGAAGGTCCGCCACAGGGAATGTCCCTCCGTCCTCTGGCGGCGCAGATACTGGAGGCTGGCCAGGATCTCATCCATCGCAGGGCCGATCATCGCCAGCGATATGACCGCCGAGGCGATGCAGAGCGTGCAGAACTCGGAATAGAGGACCGGCTGGATCACCACTAGGGCGATGCTGATGACTCCGAAGGGACCCACGAAGAACCCGAACACCAACACGATCCACGGCATCGTGCGCCAGCGTCGGGTCCCCCCGATCACCCCCGTGACGGCATCCGCCAGGTAGCCGGCCGCTCCCAGGGCGGCATCGCTCAGGCCCAGCCGCTCCCAGAAGCGGGAGAATGACGACTCCCGAAGGATCTGGCGGCTCCCGTCGCCGAAGAACGGCTCCCATACCGTGTCGATCACATGGAGCTGGAAGAGGCTCAGGTAGGCCGCGACGGCCGTTCCCGCCAGCGCCAGGACCACAATGGGGAGACGCTGGGACCAGGTGGAGGGGTTGGTGGACCATCCCGGAGGCCGGCCGTCGCCGGCCTGTCCGCGCCGTGCGTGCGTCATCGGTCGTCCGCTACCCATCCCCGCCGACGGCAAACGCCGCGATTGACAGGACGCGCATCCGGGTAGCGCCAGATGTGTCGAACCCTCAGAGAACGGATTGCTGTATCGCCTCGTAGCCGTCGCCGCCGGCATCTGGCTGATGCTGGCGCCTGCGGTCCTGGGCTATGGGGACCCGGCGGCGGCCAACGACCGCCTCATCGGCCCTGCCCTGGCCGCCTCCGCCTTCGTCTCGATGTGGCCGGTGATGCGGCCGTTCCGGTGGGTGGCCGCACCTCTGGCCGCCTGGCTGATTCTCGCGCCCTTCCTCCTCGGCTACGCGGAGGTTGCGGCCACAGCCTCATCGCTGCTGTCGGGGACGGTGGCGGCCGCCAGCACCCCACCGGGGAGAGCCGACCCCGGGCGATTCGGTGGCGGGTGGCGCACCCTCTGGTCCGGAGGGCCTGCCGAGCCCGGCTCGGGTGGGACTACGAGCCCCGGTTGAGCGAGAGGGGGAACAGATACCAGAGGCCGGCCCAGATGGTAGCCACTCCCCCGACCAGCCACGCTGCCACCACGGTGCTGTAGATGAAGCGGACGACGACGAACAGGGCCAGGCACATGGTGAGCCCGAGGGTGATCGTCCCCATCATCTGAAACCGGGTGGCGAGATGGACCCGCTGGGTTCGGTCGACACGGCTGAGACGGTGGAGGGCCGCCGGCATCAGGAGAATGAGAACGGTCACCGACGCCGCCACCAGGGACGCCACGAACAATGCATGGCCCAGCCCGTCCAGGCTCTCGAAGCGGCCGGCGAAGACGGCCGTCAACAGGAAGGCGAACAGGACCTCCACCCCCGGCAGCATCACCCGGAGCTCCTGAAGGAGCTCCTCATATCGTTCCCGGTCGGCCTCGGTCTGGCTCATCGTGCATCCGGTGGACGGCGTGGAAGCCGAGCAGCTGGACAGGATCGACGAGTCTCTCAGCCTGTCGTCCTGCCCTCGATCGGCGTGGTCAGAATCTCTACCCGCTCCGGCCGGGGGCAAACACGCCCGCGTTCGGGATGGAAGTGCGTCCCGAGCCGGGAGGGCACCTACGGCCAGACCGTCCTGTTTGAGAATCTCCCGATCGGCTATAGGTCCTACATGGGCAACACAGCGGTGGGAGCCTGCGCACATGAGTGAGTCGGGCGAGAAGTCCGGGACGGGGGCTCGTCCCGTGGCCGTCGTGACCGGTGCCAGTGCCGGCGTGGGGAGAGCCACGGCACTCGAGTTCGCTTCACGCGGCTATGACGTCGGTCTCGTCGCGAGAGGGAGAGCCGGCCTGGAGGCGGCGGCAGGAGACGTCCGGCGGCTCGGCGCCCGCGCCTGCCATGTCGTGGCCGACGTGGCGGACCCCCAGGCGGTGGATACGGCGGCAGACTCGATCGCGGCGGAGCTGGGCGAGATCGACGTGTGGGTCAACAACGCCATGACGACCGTCTTCGGCCGGATACCGGAGCTGACCGCCTCGGAGATCGAACGCGCCACACGTGTCACCTATCTCGGCCAGGTCCATGGGGTGTTGACGGCTCTGAGGCATATGGGTCCCCGCGACAGAGGCGCGATCGTGTTCGTTGGATCCGCCCTCAGCTACCGCGGCATCCCCCTCCAGAGCGCATACTGCGCCTCCAAATTCGCCGTGCGTGGCTTCCACGAGTCTCTACGGACCGAACTGCTGCACAGACGCAGCGGCATCGTCGCCACCATCGTCCATCTCCCGGCGATGAACACACCGCAGTTCCAGTGGTGCCGCACCAGGATCGACAAGCACCCCCAGCCGGTTCCACCCATCTACCAGCCCGAGGTGGCAGCCCGGGCCATCGCCGACGCCGTCCGGTCCGGGCCCCGCCAGAAGGTGGTGGGAACATGGAACTGGATGCTCATCAAGATCGCGCAGTGGATCCCGGGGGTGGGGGACCACTACATGGCCGCCACCGGCGTCGACGCCCAACTCACCGCCGAACAGGTCTCGGCCAACCGGCCCGACAATCTCATGGAGCCGGTCGACGTCGACCGGGATTTCGGATCCCATGGCCGCTTCGATGACCGGGCCCGCGGCCTGGCAGCCCCCGGCTTCCTGAAGTCCCTTCCCGGGCAGGCGCGGGACCTACTGTCGGCGGTGGGCGCCCGAGCGGGGGAGATCTACTCACGATGGACCCACGCCGGGGACCGGCGCTGAAGGTGCCGGCCTCCATGCCGGCCCGTGCCCCATGGCATGTCTAGCCGGACTGGCTCCGTGCAGTCCGGGCCAGGCGGCGAGCCTGGCGTATGGGCTCGGGCGTCCGGGCTCGTGCCGGGACCAGGCACCGGATGACCCGAAGGGCCGTATCTGCGTCGGTGCGCCAGCCGGTTGAGACCGCCACCGGGCGCGCCCGAGTTCGTGTCCGCACCCACCAACCCACCTGGTCTCCCTCGATCACCAGGGGAGACTGGGAACCGGCCTGCGGTCCCGGCTCCTCCCCGGCAGCGGAGAGGGGTCGGTGGGTGACCCCCACCGTGGGAACGCCACAGACCCACCCGAGATGGAGGGCGAGTCCTGCCCGTCGGGGGTGGTCTCGACCGGTGGCATTCACGAGGAGCACGTCGGGCAGGGTCTCCAGGCCCGCCACGGCCGCCTCCAGAAGGGGGCCCTCCCGGGCAGCCAGGAAGCCGGAGAGGTAGGGTGCCCCGGCTGCTCCTACGGACCCGTGGGCGCCCAGGACCCGCGCCCCTGCCATCACCGTGGCGGCCGCCCATCCGGGATCACCGGTCGTGCCCCGTCCCGATCCACCTCGCTCGAAGCACACGAAGCAGCCTCCCACGGTCCCGTGGTCGGGAGCCTGCCACGGCTGGGGGCGGAGGGCGCCCAGCTCGTCCTGAAGGGCCCTCAGGGCGGACGGGTGAGAGGGCCAGTGCGAGACGTCGCTCATGCTGCACACCGAGAGGTAGCACGCCGGACATCACCCATGGGGCAACGCCACAATGTGAGACGAGGCCGCAGGAGGATCAGCATCAACGAGCGCGCACCCCAACATGCCTGTCAGATCACGGCGCCGGCGGCCGGCCCGACCATCTCCTTGCGCCCTGATTCGGTGACCGGCTGGGCGCCCGCCCTCGTGAGCCGTGGGTGATATGACCGAGATGAGGATCTTCCTGAGCGGCGACGTGATGACGGGCCGGGGCATCGACCAGATCATGAGACACCCCGCAGATCCCGCCCTCTACGAGTCCTGGGTGCGCTCCGCCACAGGATACGTCGACCTGGCCGAGCGGCGGGCCGGGCCCATCCCGCGCCGGGTCGACCCTTCCTACATATGGGGAGAGGCGCTGGACGTTCTCGACCGGGAAGGATTCCCGACCCGGGTCGTGAATCTGGAAACGGCCGTGACCGACCGAGGAGAGCCGTGGCCGGGGAAGGGTATCCACTACCGGATGCACCCCCGGAACGTGGAGACGCTCCTGGCCGGGGGGATCGACTGCTGCGTCCTGTCCAACAACCACGTGCTCGACTGGTCGTACGCCGGCCTGCGCCGGACGCTGCACTCGCTCCACGACGCCGGGGTCGCCACCGCAGGAGCCGGGGAGGATGCAGAGGAGGCGTTCCGCCCGGCAGTGGTGGACGGCAACAGCCGGGGACGGGTGATAGTGGCCGCCTTGGGATCGCCCTCGAGCGGGATTCCCGGAGCCTGGCAGGCGGGAGACGGGCGTCCCGGTGTGGCGCTGGCGACCTCACTCTCCTCCCAGCAGGTGGCGTCGACGGCGGAGCGGATCACCACCGCGAGGGCCCCCGGTGACATCGTGATCGTCTCCATCCACTGGGGATCCAATTGGGGCTACGACATCCCTCCGTCGCACATGCGCTTCGCCCGCGACCTGATCGACCATGCCGACGTCCACGTCGTGCACGGGCACTCCTCCCACCATCCTCTGGGAATCGAGGTGCACAGGGGACGGCCGATCCTGTACGGATGCGGCGACCTGATCAACGACTACGAGGGCATCGGAGGCCGAGAGGAATACCACCCGGACCTCGGCATTCTCTACCTGCTCACCATGGACGCGGACGCCGGTCAACTCCAGAAGCTGGAGCTCGTTCCCATGCGCATGAGGCGGTTCCGGCTGGAGCACGCTCCCCCCGAGGAGGTGGAGTGGCTCGCCACCACCCTCTCGCGGGAAGGCAGTTCCCTCGGCACGGTCGTCGAGCCGGGCGGTGGCCGTCTCCAGGTTCGCTGGTGAAGGAAGGAAAGCCCATGGTCGGTCCGGATACGGCCCTCGGGCACGGTTAGGATCCCGGCGCATGTTCGAGACCCCCGGCGAGGTCGCCCGATTGCAGTCCCTGCTCGACGAGAGCTACTCCGCGGCCGGATCCCATCTGGCGTCCATCCACGTCCCCCGGGCACGCCTCACGGCCCGCGAGCTCGCCGCCCGTCTCACGGGCATGAACGTCTTCGTCGTGGCCACGGTTACGAGCGACGGCCGTCCCAGAACCGGACCGGTCGACGCCTTCCTCTTTCATGGGGAGCTCCGCTTCGGGACGGCCGCCAACGCGGTGCGAGCCCGGCACCTAGCCCGCTCCCCCGCCGTTTCGGCCACCCACGCCCAGGGAGAGGGCCTGGTCGTGACGGTGCATGGCAACGCCGAGCGGCTCGAGCTCGACGGCCCGGACGCGGAGTTCCAGACCTTCCTCCGCCGCCACTACGGAGCCGAGCTGTACGACCAGGAGCTGAATGGCTCCCCTTACTACCGGGTCCTGGCCGAGCGGATGTTCGCGGCGGACATGACACGGCTGGGAGCGCCCCAGGACTGATGAATCGCCCCCGACACGCGGGGTGTGCCAGGGTACGTGTGGCTATCCCCCGATGAGCCTCTTCACCGCTCCGAAGTTGAGGGCCCAGCCCACCCCGAACGCCTTGGAAGCCACCAGGGGCCCATCCGGGTTCCAGTAGGTCTCCCGCATGCGTTCGGCTGTGGGGATCCGGAAGTCATACGGCACGTGGACGATGACTTCCCCGACCCAGGTCCTCTCCTTGGGCGGCTTCTGCAACTCCTGCACGACGGCGACGATGCCGATGGCCAGGAGCACCAGCCGCCAGAAGCCCCGCAGGGAAGGTCGGCGCTTCTTCCCTTTCCCCTTGCCGGTCGTTTCGTCGGCATCTTGGCGTTTCATGCCAGGGAGCGTAACGGCTCTGCGGATGAAGGTTGGAACCCTTGGGGACTCCACCCACCGGGCAAGGACCGCGCCCGGCTCCGGTCCCGGGCCTGCCAGAGGTGACCAACCGGTCGCCTGGTGCGGGATATGGGTCCCGTCCTGTGGGGAGTACCGTGGATCCGACCCCGCCTGTCCACCTGGGCCATTCTCGCCTGCTCCGCTTGATGAAAGACACCCCCGTTCGATCCGATCACGACCCGCCCCTCACCAGTCGCGTCATCGACCGGGTGCCCATCCACTACGGCTGGGTGGTGCTGGCTGCCGCCACGTTCGGCATGGCCATGACGATTCCCGGCCAGACGGTGGGCGTCTCTGTCTTTCTCGACCTGATCATCGACGACCTCGGCCTGGGCCGCTCGGCAGTGTCCGCCACCTACACGGCAGGGACTTTGGCCGGGTCGCTGGCGCTCCCCTTCATCGGCCGGGCGATCGACCGCCACGGTCCCCGCCGGTCGGTGATCCTCATCGCCGTCGCCTTCGGGTTGGCCTGCGCCTTCATGGGCCTCGTGAACGGCCTGGTGATGCTGCTGGTGGGCTTCTCCCTCATCCGGGGTCTGGGCCAGGGGGCCCTCAGCCTGGTGAGCGTCCACTCGATCAACATCTGGTTCGTCCGCCGGAGGGGCCTGGCGGTCGGCCTGGCCGGGATCGGCTTCGCCGCCGCCACCGGCGTCATCCCGCTGGGGATCGAGCAACTGGTGGACCTGTTCGACTGGCGGCTCGCCTACGCCCTGTTGGGCCTCATGGTGGTGCTGGTCATGGTGCCGGTGGGCGGAGGCCTCTTTCGCCACCGTCCCGAGCTGTACGGACTGCATCCGGACTCGTCACGGCCGCCTCCTCCCACGGAGGCCGAGGAGGTGCACTACGAGCTGTCGGACGCCCGCCGGACGTTCACCTTCTGGCTGTACGTGGCGGGCGGCTTCTCCATGTCGGCTCTCGGCACCGCCCTGGTGTTCCACCACTTCTCCATCATGGGAACCGGGGGACTCGACCGGGACCTGGCCGCCCTCATGTTCGTCGGCTACGGATTCGTCTCCGCCGGAACCAACCTCGCCACGGGCTACCTCATCGACCGGGTACCGCCGCGATTCCTTCTCAGCGCCGCCCTGCTCGCCCTGGTGGCATCGATGCTCACCGCCACCGCCGTGAGCACCGCCGCGGGGGTGATCGCATACGGGGCGGCCCTGGGAACCATGCAGGGGATGAACCAGGCCATCCAGTCGACGGTGTACGCCCACTACTTCGGGCGCATCCACATCGGGGCGATCAAGGGACTCGCGACCACCGTCACGGTGGCCGGCGCGGCGGCGGGTCCGCTCCTGTTGGCGGTCGGTTTCGATCTATCCGGAAGCTACGCGCCGGTGCTGGCGCTCAGTGCCACCGTCCCCGCCCTCCTGGCTTTGGCATCCCCGTTCCTTCCCCTGCGCCGGGAGGGCCGCGTTCTCTGAGCTAGCGGCAAAGCTCCGTCATTCACCGGAGAGATGGTCCGAGTTGGGCAGCTCGGAGGGAAGCAGGGGGTTGGGACGGTTGTCCTGCCAGCGTCGGATCGTCTCCCGGTCGCATGTCCAGCACATCTCCACAGTGCGAATCCCCACCACCGAAAGCTGAGTGCCCCGGCTCTTCTCCACGATCGCGACGGGTACCGTCTGCAAGTCGTCGCTTCCACATCGCGAGCAGCGGGGATCCAGCCGGCGCATCCACTCGTGGCCGCATCGTCCACAGGTGAGGAGAATCCGGGCGTCCTCTCGTCGCCCGGACAGGTCCTCGTCCTCGCCACAGGAGGGGCAGGCGACTTGGCGGTCGCTCATCGGTCCTCGGGGCCGGGATCGGAGCCGGGGAGGGACGCCCAGCAGAGAGGACAGGGCCGCAGTCCGCGCCGTTCGGCGGTGACCCGCATGGTGGGGACGCCCCGGATGCGGGAGGGTTGGCAGGCAGGACGCTGATCGTCGCCTTCGGAACCGCGGTGGTATATGCCCTCGCCCATGTAGAAGAGGACCAGTCGGGGCAGTTGAGTCATGTTGGGGTCCTCAGAACGAAACGGCCGCAGCCATGGTGCTCCTTCCCGGCGGGGGCCGCCTCTGCCGGGTTCATCGCCTTCCCATCGGTTGGAGACGGTCCAGTACGGATAGAGCCTCCCTCGCCACCCGAAGTCGCTCCTCCAGTTCGTCGCAACGGCGACGAGCCAACGACAGGACCTCCTCGAAGCGCGCCTCCACCTCCTCCCGGTCGCCGGGCCCGGCCTCCTCGAGGAAGTCGGCGCAGTCCAACAGCTCGCCCATGATCTCGAGCGAGAGCCCCACCGGCTTGAGGGCCTTGACCAGCATCAGCCGCCGGATATCGGCCTCGGTGTAGAGCCGGAACCCCCCGTCGGTGCGCCCGGAGGGCTCCACCAGTCCGATCTCCTCGTAGTAGCGGATGGTGCGAAGCGACAGTCGGACACGCTCTGCCACCTCGCCTATCCGATGGTGTTCAGCGGTCACGAGTCGGGGTCCTCTCCACGACGGGAAGCGAGGGGCTGCGGTTTGGGCAACCCCCTAGACCCGCATACTCTACACTAACGTAAGGGAAGAGTAGCCGTCCGGGAAGCGGAGCCGATGAAGGATCGCTATCGGGGAGCCATGGTGGGCACCGCCATCGGTGACGCCCTGGGGGCGCCGGTGGAAGGGCAGCCCACCACCCGCAGCTACGTGGACTCCCTCGACCGGGAGCTTCCCGGGCTCACCTACACCGACGACACTGCCATGACGATCGGCGTAGCCGAGTCGCTCCTCGAGTCGGGCGGATTCGACGGCCACCACCTGGCGCACACCTTCGCCCGCCACTACGCCGCCGAGCCGTGGCGGGGATATGGGGCCAGCCCTCCGGAGATCTTCGGCAAGCTGGAGCGAGGGGTGCCCTGGAACGAGGCGGCTGCCACGCTGTTCGGGGGATCGGGGTCCTTTGGCAACGGGGCCGCCATGCGGGTGGCCCCCGTAGCCCTCTTCGCCCATCCCGACACCCACACTGTCGCTTCGCTCGCCCGCCAGACCGCCATCGTCACCCACACCCATCCCGAGGGAGGGGACGGCGCCGTGTGCCAGGCAGTGGCCGTGGACCGGCTCCTGGGGCGGGACCTGCAGGCTCCCCTCGGGCCGGTGGATCTCATCCAGGAGATCCAGCCGTACCTCACCACCGCCGTGTTCCAGGAGAGGCTCACCTACCTGGCCGCCTCGACCGGACACGGCGGCCCCCTGGAGGCCGCCCGGGTCCTGGGATCGGGCATCTCGGCCCCCACATCGGTGCCCACCGCCCTGGCCTGCGTCCTGGCCTACCCCCGCTCCTTTCCCGACGCCGTCAAGGCCGCAATCTCGCTGGGTGGTGACACCGACACGATCGCGGCCATGACCGGCGCTCTCTCGGGCGCCTACCTGGGAATGAACGCCGTCCCCGCCGCCTGGCGCCGGGTAGAGGGACACGACTTGCTCATCGACCTGGCCGACCGGCTCTACGCTCACCACGTCACCCGCTGACATCCCGAGGCATCCATGACCCGAACCCACCTCCCAGCGCCAGACGTGCAGGACATCGTCGCCGCCGTCCCCTCCCCTACCGGCGAGGAGCGTCACGACATACCCGTCCAGCTGGCAGGGCCCCTGCAGCCGGGGGCCGAGAACGTAGTCCTCGTGGCCCATGATTTCCATCACGGCCACCGGAGCGCAGGCGAGGGCGGCTGGTGGCCCGCCATGATCGGCCCGGAGCGTCCCCTCGACACCCGGCGCTACACGATCCTCACCCCCTCCCACGGCTTCGAGACTCCCGGTCACGCCCCCGAGCTCCGCTTGAGCCATATCGCCGATGCCATGGCCGCGGTCCTCGATCACCTCCAGATAGAGCGCCTCCACGCGGTAATAGGGGGAGGATCCGGCGGCTTGGCCGCCCTCACCTTCGCGGTCAGGCACCCCCACCGGACACGCCGGCTTCTCAGCATCGCGTCCGGAGCCCGGGTCACCACCCTCCAGTCCATGCATCTTGCCCACCAGATCGCAGCCCTGGACTTGGCGGGCGAGGATCCCGACCGCCTCGAGCTCGCCTGGAGGATATTCACGGTCCGGCGCGGCTCCCTCACTGCCCTGGAGGCGGCCGCCGGCAGCTCCGACGTCGAGGACATAGACCGCTACCTCCACCGGACGAGCCGCCGCTACTGGGAGCACACCGACCCTCACGCCCTGCGGCGACTGCTGTGGGCCTGGCGCCACTTCGACCTCGCCACCGACAGCGGCATGCCCGACGCCTCCCGGGCGCTCTCACGCCTCGCCGGGATCCAGACTCTGGTGCTGGGCATCGACAGCGACGCCCTCTTCTATCCAGCCGAGCAGGCATATCTGACCCAGCTCCTGGACGGTGTCGGAGTGTCCTACCGCCGATTCACCGTCCACTCCGAACAGGGTCATGACGGCTGGCTATCCGAACCCCACATCTACGGTCCCCTCGTGACCGAGGCACTCGCCTGATCTCGACGGCCCTCCCGCCCGGGAACGACCACGCTCCCCGGGTAGTCACCTCGAGCCGGCCCCTCGTTCCGCCTCGTCTATCGCCCAGGCGGCGTTGATCAGCCCGATATGGCTGAATGCCTGGGGGAAGTTGCCGAGATGGGCACCGGTGGCGGGGTCGATCTCCTCGGCCAGGAGCCCCACGTCGTTGGCGTACCCGACGGTGATATCGAACACCTCCCGGGCCCGGACCACACGGCCTGCCAGGGCGAGAGCGTGAGCGAGCCAGAATGAGCACAGGACGAAGGCCCCCTCTTCACCGGCGAGCCCGTCGTCGGATCGGTAGCGGTGGACCAGCCCGGATGGTCCCATCAGATGCGCTTCCACCGCTTCGATCGTCGACAGCACCCGCTTGTCGTGGGCCGGAAGGAACCCGACGATGGGGATGACGAGGGCCGACGCATCCAGGACGTCGGAGCCGAACGACTGCGTGAACGCACCCACGGTCTCGTTCCACCCCTGGGTGACGATGGCCTCGGCGATCTCATCCCGTGTCCGCCGCCACGACTCGATTCGCTCCTCCGCCTGGAGCTGGCCAGCCATCTCGACCGCACGGTCCAGTGCCACCCAGCACATGAGCTTGGAGTACAGATGGTGGCGGGGCTCGTCGCGCATCTCCCAGATCCCATGATCGGGCTGGGTCCAGACCGAGGACGCCACCTCCGTCACGGTCACCAGGAGGCGCCGCAGGGGCCCGTCGAAGGGCTCGAGCAGGTCACGCAGACGGTGGGCAACCGCCAGCAGCTCTCCGTAGACGTCGCTCTGGGCCTGATCCCAGGCGCCGTTCCCGACCCGCACGGGACGGCTCCGGCGCCAGCCTTCCAGCCATGGAAGCTCCCGCTCGGTCAGATCCCTCTCGCCGCTGATCCCGAACATGATCTGGAGCTGGCGGCGATGATGCACGGAGCTGGCGGCGGTGGCCAGGTACCGGAAGTAGCTGCGCTCCTCGTCGGGGCATGCGGCCACCCACAGCGCATCGAGGGTGAAGCTGGCGTCCCGCACCCACGAGTAGCGGTAGTCCCAGTTTCGCTCCCCACCCACCGCCTCGGGCAGTGAGGTGGTGGGCGCCGCCACGATGGCGCCGGTGGGGACGAAGGTGAGTCCCTGGAGTACCCGGCCGCTCAGATTGACCGAGTCGGAATAGGGTCCGCGATAGCTCTGATGGCTCTTCTCCCAGGTGCGCCATGCCTCGCTGGTGTCTTCGA
>JBKHJQ010000386.1:0-2976 GCA_046538055.1 Actinomycetota bacterium | reverse complement strand
GCCCAGGAGGTCGACCCCCACTCCCAGGCGGGCGGCGTCTCCCCCCAGCTGCACCCGGGTGGTGGCCAGATCCAGACCCCGGGTCCCGGCGAAGACCTCGATCACGGCCCGGTCCCGGTCCACCTCCAGGACCTGTCCGCCCCGCACCTCGCCCTCGGGCGTGATTATGTCCACCACCTCCCCGAAGTGCACTCCCCGGGCACGGTCGATGAAGACCAGGGGACCCGACACGTAGTCCACGGTCTGGAACTCGGTGGTGTGCAGACCCCGCCTGGATCGACGCTCCTCTGCCATCAGGCCCGTCCCTCGATCCGCTCCAGCAGCTCCTTGGCCCGGACGTCGACCTCGGCGCTGGGCCAGAACCTCATCCGCCCGATGTCGGCCCTCGCGTCCCCCCGGGCGGCCTCCTCCGCCGTGGCGCCTTCCTCCACCCGCCCCATGACCGCATCGTGGAATGCCTTGATCACCCGCAGCATCCAGTTCTGCTTGGCGAGCGGGCAGAAGGCGTCGACGTCGTCGTAGGCGGACTGCTGGAGGAAGTCCTCCCGCAGCATCTGGGCGACCAGGAATGTGACCCTCTCCTGGGGGGCGAGGGTGTCGATGCCCAGGAGCTGGACGATCCCCCCCAGCTCCTCCGCCCTCCCCAGCAGGTCGACGCACCACTCCCGCAGCTCGCTCCAGTCCTCCGCCACGTTCTCGTCGAACCAGTCGTTGGTGTCGTAGAGGGAGTACGAGCGGGCCCAGTGCACCGCCGGATAGTGCCGCCGGCGGGCCAGGTCGGGGTCGAGAGCCCAGAAGGTGCCCGCCAGCCGCAGGCTGTACTGGGTCACCGGCTCGGAGAAGTCGCCTCCCGGAGGAGACACCGCCCCCACGATTGAGACCGAGCCCTTCCGCTCCTCCCGTCCCAGGGTGACGGCCGCCCCCGCCCTCTCGTAGAACTCTGCCAGCCGGGAGGGAAGGTAGGCGGGGAAACCCTCTTCCCCGGGCAGCTCCTCAAGGCGGCTGGAGACCTCCCTCAGAGCTTCCCCCCAGCGGCTGGTGGAGTCGGCCAGCACCGCCACGTCGTAACCCTGATCCCGGTAGTACTCGGCGATGCTTATCCCCGTGTAGATGCTGGCCTCCCGGGCGGCCACCGGCATGTTGGAGGTATTGGCGATGATCACCGTCCGCTCGATCAGCGGCGCCCCGCTGCGGGGATCCACCAGTGCCGGGAACTCCTCCAGCACCTCTGCCAGCTCGTTGCCCCGCTCGCCGCAGCCGACGTAGACGATCACGTCGGCGTCGGCATGGCGGGCGATGGTCTGCTCCAGGACGGTCTTGCCGGTCCCGAAGCCGCCCGGGAGCGTGGCGCTCCCGCCCCGGGCGACCGGAAAGAGCGTGTCGCACACCCTCTGGCCGGTGATGAGCGGCACCACCGGGTCCCGGCGCGCCTGAACGGGCCGTCGCCGCCGCACCGGCCACAGGGTGAGAGCGGTCAGCGGCTCGTCGTCGACCCAGGCGATCGGGTCCTCCAGGGTCGCCTTCTCCCCACCCAGCGCCGTCACCACCCCGGAGACGTCGGGCGGCACCAGCACGCGATGTCGCACCGCTCTCGTCTCGGGGATCTCCGCCAGGGTGTCACCCGGGCCCACCTCCTCTCCCACGGCCACGCGGTGGTCCACGGGCCAGCGCTTCTCCCGGTCCAGTCCGGGGATCTCGATTCCCCGCCGGACGAAGGGTCGGGCATAGGGCCCCTTCTCACCCGCCGCCAGGGCGGGAAGCGGCCTCTGCACGCCATCGAAGGCGCCTCCGATGAGCCCGGGCCCCAACTCCACGCTCAGGGGCCGGTGGGTGTCAACCACCCGGGATCCCACCTGCAGCCCCGATGTCTCCTCGTAGACCTGGATGACCGTCTCCTCGTCCTTCAGGCGGATGACCTCTCCCACCAGGCCTCGCCGACCCACCCGCACCACGTTGTAGATCCGGGGCCGGGACAGACCCTCGGCCACGACCACGGGCCCCGCCACCCGCACGACCCGGCCGACTTCGCCTTCCCCGGTCACGTCTCCGCCTCCCCGTCGAAGGTGATGTGGTACCCGACCGCCCGGCTCAGCATGGCGGAGATGCGAGCCCGGTGGGACTCGTGGTCGCGCTCCCCCCGGCCGGCAGGCAGCGGCATGACGATCGGGGACAGGGAGGCCTCGTACCCGGCCCGCCGGCCGGGATCCTGGTCCTCCAGGAAGGGCTCATAGACGGCGATCACCCCGCCCCGGCCTTCCTCCAGGAGCCGGTCGAGGACGAGGCGCGCCTCGGAGGCTCCGGTCGCCACGGCTGTCTCCACCCCGGCCAGGCGGAAACCCCCGTCCAGTTCCGGGGGGACGACGACGATCACGCCCTCCCCCCTCATGCCGCCGTCTCCAGCCTCTCCTCCACCTCGGCGGGAGGGAGGCCATGGACGAGGCCGCGGGCGATGAGATGCAGGTCCCTCGTCTCCGCCTCCTTGGCGAACGTGTAGGCGAGGGGAATGTCGAAGCCGAGGGGATCGCCGGTCACGAACCGGGAGACTGCGGCGTGGGTCACGACCCGGCGCAGGTCGTCCGACAGCGTGGTGATCCGGCCGTGGCCCACCCAGTCCCGGAGCGCTTGCCTCCAACCGGGGAGATTGCGCCTCCCTTCCACCAGCTCGGCGGCGGCGCCGGCTTCGTCTGTCTCCACCACCTCCTCCCACACGCGTGCCGGGCTCCCTGGGGGGGCCTGCCACCCGCTCTCGCCCGCCAGCCGGGCTTCCCGCCGCCGGAGAGCGTTCTCGACATGACGGGCGTCCATCTCCGCCCGGAGCACCTCGGCCGGCCCCTCCAGGTCGCCCACGCGGTCTTCCATCACCCCTGTGAACAGTTCGGTGATCACCCGGTCGAGATCCGGCCCGCTTTCGTCCGCCCGGTATTGGGAGCGGGCCCGGAGAAGAGCAGTCGCCGCCTCCTCCGACGGGATGGCCCC
>JBKHJQ010000385.1:0-2980 GCA_046538055.1 Actinomycetota bacterium | reverse complement strand
GTACTCACCCCGGATGTAGATGTAGCCACGTCCGGCGCCGACGGTGACCCCGGCGATGGTGAGGGACTCGATCACCGCGAACGGATCGCCCTCCATCACTACCCGGTCCTTGAAGGTGCCGGGCTCCGACTCGTCGGCGTTGCACACCACGTAGCGGGGGCCCGGTTGGTGGGCCGCCCCCTCCCATTTGACGCCGGTGGGGAACGCCGCTCCTCCCCGGCCTCGCAGGTTGGAAGCCTTCAGCTCGGCGAGCACTGCCTCCCGGCCCAGGTTCAGGGCCGCCTCCAGGGCCCGGTAACCGCCAGCTTCCCGGTAGTCCTCGAGAGAGGAAGGATCCACGCGGCCGATCCGGGCGAGTAGGGGTCCGGGGGAGACGAAGGGATCGCGTTCGGGAGGTAGCTCGCCGCCCAGAGCCGCCTCCGTCATGGCGGCGGTGGCCCCGGTGAGCACGGCGTCGGTCTCGCCGGCTCGCTGCAGATAGACGGCGGGGCGGCGGTCACACTGACCAAGGCAGGGACTGGCCACCACGTCGTCGCGCCCTCCCAGGGAGGCGGCCAGGTCGGCACCGCAGGCGATGTCGTCGCATACATGCGCCACCGTCGGGGGCCGGGGCCGGGTGGAGATCAGGGCGTAGAAGGTAGCCACCGAGTACACCTCGGCCGGGGGCACCTGGAGACGGCGGGCGATCTCGTCGATGGCGCCGGGGCTCACCCAGCCGATCCGGGACTGGACGGCGTCGAGAGCGGGGAGGAGGTGATGGCGCATGTCCCGGGCGGTGCGTACCACCCGGGCCGCCAGCTCGGTGGTGACGGCGGCGGGAACCGCGGAGGCGACGGCCGCCCTCTCCGCCTCGGTAGGCTCGGCGCCGATCAGCTTCAGGTCCATAGGAGTCGGAAGTCGGAGATCGTAGGTCGGAAGCCTCCCGCCCCGTTCCTGAGATACGGGGTGGTCATGCCTTCTCCAGGCGGACGGCGGTGGCCTTGAACTCGGCGGTGCCCGATTTGGGGTCCCAGGCCTCGATGGTCAGGCGGTTGACGTCGACCTCGTCCGGATGATGGATGGCCATGAACGTGAGGCCCGGTCGCATCTCCGGATCGACGCGGACCGGCGACCGAACCGAGCCGCGCCGCGACACCACCCGGATCACGTCCCCGTCGTCGAAGCCCAGCCGTTCGGCATCCTCGGGAGAGATGTCGAGCGTGGTGCCGGTGCGCCGGGGCGACTCGAACCCGCCCGACTGGACTCCGGTGTTGTAGCCGTCCAGTTGCCGGCCGGTGGTGAGGCGGATGGGGTACTCCTCGGTGAGCACGTCCACCGGCGGGAGCCACTCGACGGGGATGAAGGGAGCGGGATCCTCCACGTTCTCCTCCCACAGACGGGCATGGAGGAAGAGGCTGCCGGGATGCTCCTCGTCCCAGCACGGCCACTGCAGGCCACCCAGCTCCTCCAGCCGGGCGTAGCTCATCCCCCGGTGAGCCGGCGAGAGCGAGCGGAGCTCGTCCCACACCGACTGGGCCGAGAGCTCACCCCAGTCCGTTCCCATCGCTGCCGCCACGGCCGTGATGATCTCCATGTCGGTGCGGGCGCCCCCGGGGGGCGGCAGGGCCGACCGGACTCGCTGCACTCTCCGCTCGGATGACGTCACCGTTCCCTCGGCTTCCGCCCAGTCGGCCGCCGCCGGGAAGACGACGTCGGCCAGGCGGGCGGTGGCGGTCAAGAACAGGTCCTGGACCACCAGGATGTCCAGGTTGGACAGGGCCTCCACGGCGTGGCCCACGTCCGCCTCGGACTGGGCGGGGTTCTCTCCGATCACATACAGGCCGCGTAGCTTCCGGGCTTCCATGGCCTCGAACATCTGCGTGAGGTGCCAGCCTCGCTTGGGAGGGATGGGGGAGCCCCACACCGCTTCGAAGCGGGCCCGGTCGTCAGGGTCCTCGACGTCGAAGAAGCCGGGGAGCTTGTTGGGAAGCGCACCCATGTCGCCTCCCCCCTGCACGTTGTTCTGCCCGCGTATGGGCACCAGGCCGGATCCGTAGCGGCCCACGTGGCCCGTCAGAAGAGCGAGGCTGATGAGGGCGAGCACGTTGTCGGAGGCGGTGTGATGCTCGGTGATTCCCAGGGTCCAGCAGATCTGGGCGGTCGGGGCCGTGGCATATGCGATGGCCACCTCCCGGATCACATCGCCCGGTATGCCGGTTATCCGGCTCGCCCTGTTCAGGTCGTAGGCCGCCACCTGGGCGGCGTACTCCTGGAAGCCGGTCGTGGCTCGCCGGATGAACTCCTGGTCGTGGAGGCCTTCGTCGATGATCACCTTCGCCATGGCGTTGGCCAGCGCTATGTCGGAGCCGACGTCTATCCCCAGCCAGACATCGGCCCATTGCGCCGACTCGCTGCGGCGAGGGTCGATGGCGTACATGCGGGCGCCGTTGCGCAGCCCGCGGAGCAGGTGGTGGAAGAAGATGGGATGGGCATTGCGGGCATTGGATCCCCACAAGAGGATCAGATCGGTGCTTTCGATCTCCTCATAGGAGCTGGTGCCGCCTCCTGCCCCCAGCACCGTCACCAGACCGGTGACGCTGGGTGCGTGTCAAGTGCGGTTGCAGGAGTCGATGTTGTTGGTGCCCAGGACCGTACGGGCGAATTTCTGAGCCAGATAGTTCGTCTCGTTGGTCGCCTTGGAGCAGCTGAACAGGCCCAGGGCTCCACTCCCGTGCTCGGCCCGCACCCGATCCATCCCGGCCGCCGCCCGAGCGAGGGCCTCCTCCCAGGAGGCCGGCCGCAGCTCCTCTCCGTCACGAACCAGTGGTGTCGTGAGCCGGGGTCGTCGCCGATCGGAGCGCATCTTCATAGTCACCTCCTTCCTCCTCCATCATGCCAGCACGGGCAGAGGTTTTCCCCCTTCGTGGACCGGGTTGGCGGGCGCGGGCGGGTGCTTTCCTCCCGGGCATCGCGGTGGGGACGGTCCCTCACAGGTGCGGGA
>JBKHJQ010000384.1:0-2983 GCA_046538055.1 Actinomycetota bacterium | reverse complement strand
GCTGGCGCCGGGCCACCGACATGCTGGCCTACACCGACACCCCCATCGCCACCAGGGCGGTCAGAGGCGGGCCCGGCGCGCTCTGCGCCGCCATCTCTCCACCTCCTCCAGCACCTCGTCCAGGGGCCGGGCCGGATCCCACTGCCCCACCGCCACCCCCGCCGCCCGCAGCCGATCCAGGGTCCGCCCCCGCTCCAGGTGGAAGATACGGCGTGCCACATGCTGGGTGCGGTCGACGGGGGGAGGCATCCAAGCGGTGGGATCGACCGCCATGGCCACCACGTCGATCCCCGCCCGGCCCAGGCGCAGGACGCGTCCCACCAGCTCGACGTCCAGGAGCGGCGACACGACCACCACCATCGACGGTGGGCGCACCACCCGGTCGAGTATGCGGTCCACCGCCATCCACACCGGCTCCGCCACCGTCTGGGTGGCCATCGCCGCCGCCAGCAGGCGGTGCTCGTGGAGACGGCCGGAATCCAGCCCGAACCAGCGGCTGTAGCCCGACAGGGACACCAGCCCCAGCCGGTGCCGTCCCGCCCCGTACGCCCGGATCAGCGAGGCGGCGATCCGCACGGAGTCGGCGACGGCTCCCTCCATCCGGGTGCCGGGCGGCGCCACCGAGTCGATGAGGAGGATGAGGTCCCCGTTGCGCTCGGCGTGGCGGTCGGTGACCCAGAGGCGCTCGCTGCGGGCACTGGCACGCCAGTTGAGGGACCGGGAGGAGTCACCGGCCGCCCAGGGACGCAGCTCGGCCAGCTCCGAGCCGGGGCCCCGGGTCCGGGAGGTCATGTCCCCGGCATGGAGGTTGGTGGCATAGGGCTCCACCAGGCGGCGCACCGTCTCCGTCTCGGGGAGGACCGTCAGGGGCTCGCCGCTCCCCGGCACGATCTCGGCTGCCACGATCCCGGCCGGGCCGCGAACAGTCACCCGGGCGTCTCCCAACCGATAGCTCCCCCACCGGCGAGCGACGAAGGTCACCACCGCCCTGCCCCTGCCCGCCCGGAGCGGGACGACCAGCCCCACCTCCCCCACGCGCCGGGCGCCTCTCGCCTCCACCACCTGCACATGCCGGGCGAGGTCGAGCTGCACATGCGCCCGGCGCCCACCTCCCTGCACGGTCAGCTCCACCTCCACCGGCGTGCCCTCCAGGGCTCGAGCGGCGTCCAGGGCCACCTCCATCCGGGGCATCTCCCGGGGACGGGCCACCAGGCCGAAGACCACGAGCACTGCCGGGGGCAATGCCACCAGCGCCGGCGACGGGTCGCCCAGCCCCAGGGCCGTGAAGGGTGCCACCACGGCCAGCAGCGAGTACAGCCATCCCCGGACGGTGAGCCGGATCACCTGCGGTCGGGAGTGACCGAGGGCACGGGTACCTCCTCCAGGCAATCGACCACCACCGACCTCTCATCCAGTCCCTGGGCCCACGCCTCAGGGCGCAGCACCAGCCGATGGGCCAGGGCGGGAACCGCCACCTCCTGGACGTCGTCGGGCAGGACGAAGTCCCGGCTCTCCAGGGCGGCCATCGCCCGTCCCAGCTTCATGAGGGCGAGTGACCCCCGGGGGCTGGCTCCCACCCGCACCCGGGCGTGCCGGCGGGTGGCGTCCACCAGTGCCACGGCGTAGCGGCCCACCGCCTCCTCCACGTGTATCCCTTCCAGGGCGTGCTGAAGGGAGAGGAAGGTGGGAGGATCCACGATCTGGCGCACCGTCACCTCGTCGCGGCCCCGGTGGGCGCGGGACCGGAGGATCTCCCACTCGGTGTCCTCGCCCGGGTAGCCGAGGTCGGCCTTGATCAGGAAGCGGTCGAGCTGGGCCTCGGGAAGCGAGTAGGTCCCTTCGTACTCGATCGGGTTCTGGGTGGCGACCACCAGGAAGGGGCGGTCCAGGGGCCGAGTGGCTCCGTCCACGGTCACCTGGCGCTCCTGCATGGCCTCCAGGAGAGCGGCCTGGGTCTTGGCCGGCGCCCGGTTGATCTCGTCCGCCAGGACCAGATGCGAGAAGATGGGTCCCGGCCGGAACGACGCCTGGCGGGTGGAGGGATCGAGAACCGTGGAACCGGTGATGTCCATCGGCATCAGGTCGGGCGTGAACTGGATGCGAGCGTGCCCCAGCCCGGTCGCTTCCCCCAGAGCCCGCACCAGGAGGGTCTTGCCCACCCCGGGAAGGTCCTCCATCAGGACATGGCCGTCGGCCAGCAGCGCCGCGAGGACCAGCCGGACCACTTCCCCCTTGCCGATCACCACCTCCCCCACCGCCTCGGCGATACCGGCGGCCAGCCCGGCGACCTCCTCCGGCTTCACAGGGCCTCGATCCGGTCGGTGAGCTCTTCGATCTCGTCCATGCTCATGGGCCCGTCCCTGCCCATCAGGGTGTGCCACGCCCCCTGCCCCAGCAGCCGACGACCCACCTCCTCGGGGATCGGTCCCGGGCCCAGGCCGGCCCGGTGCCGCAAGAGCCGGGTGAGGCGGCTCCGCAGGAGTCGCTCCCCCGAGAGCCGGGGGTCGGCCGAACCCGCCACTTCCAGTTCCAGTGCGGACATCAGACGCAACGGGCGAACGAGAGGGTCGTCGGCCCCGCCCAGGAGAGGAGGCGCCTTCCGGGGGCGATCCGGCCAGGCCTCCCGTGCCATCACCGCCACGGCTCCCACCATCACCACCTCCCATGCCGCCACCCGGGCCGGGCCCTCCCAGGCGGAGACGACTGCGGCCCCGACGGCCAGCAGAAGCACCGCGGCCGCCACCTTCCTCCTCATCCCAATCCCCGCTGGATCTCCCGCCCGGCGCGCTCCGCCCGGGCGGCGTCGTCCGCCGAGACCCTGTGGGCCGAGAAGCGGGCCCGGTTGTAGAGGGAGGCCAGGGGCGCCGTACTTTGCCTGTCCTCGGGGGACAGCCTGTGCAGGTGCCTCGGCACGGTCTCGCTGGGCCGGCGGCCCCGACCCCTCAGCCAGGCCGCCCTCTCGACCTCCAGATAGGCGGACAGC
>JBKHJQ010000022.1:0-12931 GCA_046538055.1 Actinomycetota bacterium | reverse complement strand
GGACGGTGCCGTCTCGACCTCGACTTCACCCCGGGGCGCAGCGCCGCTCCTCCTCCGCAGCCAGGCGTACCACCCCTGGGACAGGGCACCCACGATCCCACGCTGCGCGAAGAGGATGACGATGATGAAAGTGAGACCCATGAGAGTGGGCCAGCGCTCCAGGTACTGGCTGACGACGTTCTCTATGAACACCAGGATGAAGGAGCCGATCATCGGCCCCACCAGCGTCCCGAGGCCCCCCAGGATCGCCTGCAGGACTCCGATGGCAGACGCCGCCAGGTGGGCCGAGGAGGGGCTGATGAACTCGGTCAGGTAGACGAGCAGTATCCCGGAGATGGTGGCGAAGAAGCCGGCCACCATGAAGATGTAGAACTTCTGCAGCGACGTGTTGTAACCCAGCATCCGCATCCGGCTCTCGCTATCCCGTATCCCCCGGGCGACCGACCCGAAGGGCGAGTGAACCGCGATATAGAGCAGCAGCGAGCAGACCAGCACCACTGCCAGCACGAACCAGTAGTACTGCCAGTAGACGTCGATGGCGGGAGGGCGGGCGATCCCGGTGAGACCGTTCTCCGCGCCCGTTATCTGATTTAGCCGGATGGAGAGACCCCACACGATCATCCCCTGGGCGAGGGTGATCATGATGAAGTACACGCCGTCGGAGCGCATCGCCATCACCCCGAAGATGGCCGACACCACCAGCCCAGCAGCCAGGCCCACCAGGATCTGGGTGAGGTGGTCGGCTCCCACCCGGTTGGCCATGTATCCCACGCCGTATGCGGCCGCGGCCGAGATCCCCGCCTGACCCAGAGTCACCAGGCCGGTGTAGCCACCCAGGAGGTCGATGCTCATGGAGAACAGTCCCAGGATGAGGGCCAGGGTGGCCAGGCCCACGAAGAAGGAACCGAACATGTACGGGACGGCGATGCCCAGGGCGACGGCCACTACCAGCAGGACCAGCTTCACCCGGGCGGTGAGAGAGAGACGGCGGACCAGTCCGATCACGACTTCCTCCCCATCAGTCCCTGCGGCCGCACCACCAGGACTATGGCCATCGGAGCGAACAGTGTGAAGAAGGCCAATTCGGGGACGAGGGCCTTGGCAAAGGAGTCGATCAGACCCACCAAGACCGCTCCCAGCGCCGCACCCGGGTAGCTCCCCAACCCACCGAGTATCACGACCACCAGGGCGAAGAGGAGGATCTCGAAGTCCTGTCCGGGAAGGACGGTGAGAAAGCCCCCTCCTATCACCCCGGCGAAGCCGGCCAGGAACGCGCCGAACATGAACACACCGGTGAAGACGGCCTTGATGTTGATGCCCAGCGCCGCCACCGTCTCGCGATCGTCCACCCCAGCCCTCACCATGGCCCCTATCCGGGTCTTGCGATCCACCAGGAAGAGCACCGTCCCCACCACCACCGCGCAGGCCAGCACGAAGACGCGGTAGCGGGGGTAGGCGAAGTCCCCGATCCGTAGCGGGCCACCCAGCAACTCCGGGACCGGTACGGGCATTGGGTCCCCGCCCCAGATGGCCAGGGAGAGGTCGCCCAGCACGAAGGTGAGGCCGATGGTGAGCAACACCTCTGGCTTCGTGAGGCCACGGATCGGGCGCAGCAGCACCCGCTCGGTGAACAGCCCCAGGAGCATGATGGCAGTGGCTGCCACGAACAGGGCGATTCCGAAATTCCCGGTGATGCCCACCATCGTGATCCCGATGTAGGCACCCACCAGATAGAACCCCCCGTGGGCCAGGTTGGTGATCCGCATCAATCCGAAGATGAGCGTGAAGCCGGAGGCGAGAAAGAAGAGCACAGCTCCGAAGCTGAGCCCGTTGAGCGCCTGGATCAGGAAGGAGCGCCAGCTCATCTGACCCAGGATCCACCACACAGACAGTCCCCCCAACGCCAGCCACGCGGCTGCCACCAGCCACCTGCGGGGCACACGGGCGGAGGGGCGCCCTTCGACCTCCGATCGCTCGGTTGCCTCCGCTGTCATCCAGTGGACCCTTCCCACGACCTTCGATCTTGCACCCTATACGATCGACCCGACATCTGCTGCCCGACCCGGGGGAAAAACCCTCTCATTCCTCCTGCTCCGGGGGTTGCTCCCGCTTCAATCCAGATCCTCCAGGGCATTGCCGGCGGGCACCCTCTTCCACCACGGCTCGATGCCCAGATCGTCGGCGATCGCACCCGCCGCGTTGTAACCGGGCTGGCCGTGGAAGCTCCCTCCCGGATGCTGGGAGGCACCGCACAGATACAGTCCCTCCACCGGGGTCCGGTACCCGGGCATGGCCGGAGTGGGGCGGTTGAACCCCCAGTTGGAGGGGTGAAAGCTGCCGTGGTGGCGGTCGCCCGCTCGCATGGATACGACTCTCGCCTCGGTGGCGTCGGGGGAATGGGTGGCAAGCGCCAGGGTCGCTTCCTCCAGGTTGGGTGCGTAGGCCGAGTAGGTGGCGACCATGGCCTCCGTCCGCTCCGACACCGCCCCCTCGTCCCATCGGCCCCGCCGGGTGGGGCCGGGCACGAAATGCCACCCGAAGGTGGTGTGGAGGCCGCCGGGAGCCTGTGTGGGATCGTGCACGGTGGGGATGGAGGAGTGCACGGGACCGTCGCTCGTGTCCCGGGCGGCCCGGAGCGCCTCCATGTGGGCCACCAGGTCGCCGCTCGACTCGTAGCCGAGGGCGAGGTTGAGGGCATTGGGCACATCCGGGTTGTACGCCTCGGCGGTGAAGCGGGGACGCTCCGACAGCGCCCAGTGGACTCCGAAGAGGGCTTCCTCGAGCCAGCGGTAGGCGGCCAGGTCGTCCCGCAATCCCCGATCCAGATGGCGGCCCCCCACCAGCTCCAGGAGGGTGATGGGGGCGGGTGCCCCGGAGACGACGAACCGCCGCGCCCCGACGCGGCGCCCGTCCTCCAGCTCCACTCCCGTCGCCCGGCCGTCCACCACATCGATGGAGGCCACCCGGGCGTCGGTCACGATGCTGCCTCCTGCCGCCACCACCGACGCGGCGATCGCCCGGGCTACCTCGTAGGTCCCTCCCTCCACCAGCCGGCCCTGGTGGGAGTTGGGGAGGGCCAGGGCGACGATCGACCCGATCCCGGGGACATCCAGGTTGGGGAGGTACCCTCGCACCGCCACGTTGAACAGGATCAGCGCCCGCAGCGGCTCACTCTGGAAGGCGTCCAGGACGATCTCCAGAGGGGACTTCTCGTCCATCTCCAGGTAGCGGCGGCCCAGCCGGGATCGCCCCAGGCGCTCCCTCAGCTCGTCGGGAGGCAGCGGGGGCGAGAACCGAAGGGGGGTGTCGACCCGGCGGGTCAGCTCCGAGTACTCGGCGTGCAGCCGGGCATAGGCCTGGGCGTCCTCGGGGGAGAGACGGGCGATCTCGGCGAGGGAGCGGTCCAGATCCGCGTAGGTCACGAGCGCTCTCTCCCCCCCGTCGAAAGGAACGGCGTTCTGTGCCTCCGGGTAGAGGGAGCGCACGGAGAACCGCCCCAGCTCCAGGTCGTTCCAGACGGCATACTCCGGGGTCCAGCGGACGAAGTAGGCGTGCAGGTTGTGCTTGAACAGCGGGAGAGTCGCCTCCTCGGTGGTGGTGCCCCCTCCCAGTCGGGGAGCCGCCTCCAGGACGAGCACCGACAGACCCGCCCGGGCCAGGTAGGCAGCGCACACCAGTGAGTTGTGGCCCCCTCCCACGAAGATCCCGTCCACCTCCTGGGGGAGCCGGATCTGACGCATATCAGTCATTGCCTCTCCAATCCAGGGCGCCTCGCCCCACCAGCTCGTCCGTGAGGATCCGGGCATGGAGGTCGAGGACCGCGTCGGGTCCCGCCACCTCCCCGATGACCGGGACCACCTCTCCCTCCGACACCAGCCGGGCGGCCTCCGCCACCTCCGCCTTGGTGGCATACCGGGAGCCCACAAGTGCGATCTCCCGGAACACCAGCTCCCGAGACTCGAACGGCACGGGACGGTCCCGGAAGGTGGTGAGGGCCACCATCCGCCCGCCGGGGCCCAGGGCATCCATACCCCACCTGGTTGCCTGCGGCGTGCCGACCAGATCCACGACGACGGTGGGAGGATCCGCCCCGAAGGGGGACACGTTTGCGGGGAGGCCGGAGGAATCCACCGCCCGGACCCCGAGGCGCTCCAGCTCCTCCAGCTTGTCGTGGGTGATGTCGAGGCCCGCCACCTCCGCCCCCCGGGACCTGGCCACCTGCACCATGTGGGCACCCACGCCTCCCCCCGCTCCCAGCACGGCCACCCGGTCCCCCGGACCGATCCCGGCCCGCCGCACCACGTGCACAGGGGTAGCCACCGCGTCCGGCACCACCGTCGCCTCCAGGGCCCCCAACCCATCGGGAACCGGGATGAGGTTGGCCGCGGGAAGCACGGCGTAGGGGGCATACCCCCCGTTGCGGTGCACCCCCACCCATCCCGCCAGTTGCGAGCACCGGGAGTCCTCTCCCTCCCGGCACTGCGCACAGCTTCCACAGCTCAGATAGAAATAGGCCACCACCCGCCGTCCCTCCAGGCGGGACGGAACCTCGGCGCCGATATCCACCACCTGACCCACCAGCTCATGTCCGGGAACGACCGGCAGCAGGGCAGGATCCCGGGAGAGGTCGCCGTTGATGCAGTTGATCACCGTGCGCCCCACCCCGCACGCCTCCACCGCCACCACCGCCTCGTCCCGCCCCGGGCGGGGAAGGACGAACGACTCCCAGACCGGGGGCTCTCCCCAGGTCCGCACCCGATATCCGGATTGCTCCTCCGGGAGCGCCATCATCGCCTCCATCGAATCCAGGCCGCCCATCCTATGGCCCGTGGCCGCGGAAGTCGTCCCAGATCAGGCCCATAACCGTCTCGGGCCCGAGGGGATAGCGATCCACCACCACACCCAGGTGGGAGAGTGCGTCCTCCACCGCCGCGGCCACCGCCGCCGCCGCCGGGATGGTTCCTCCCTCGCCTGCTCCCCTCACCCCCAGGGAATTGGTGCTCGACGGTGTCTGGGTGTGGACCTTTTGCACGGAGGGGACTCCTACGGCGGAGGGGATGCGGTAGTCGACGAAGGTCGTGACCAGGGGCTGGCCCTGGGAGTCGGATGCCACCCTCTCCCACAGGGCGTTCCCCAGCCCGTGCGCCACGCCGCCGTCGATCTGGCCGTTGACGATCATGGGATTCAGCATCGGGCCACAGTCGTGGGCGACGGTGTAGGCCACGACCTCGACCCTCCCCGTCTCGGCATCGACCTCCACCTCGGCCACGTGCGTCCCGTAGGCGTAGGCGGCCTGGCCGAAGGGAACGTCGCGGTCGGCGGCCGGGTCCTCCCCCGCGGAGACGACGCGGGCGGCGATATCGCCCAGCCTCACCCCGGGGCCGGGGTCGCCCACCACCTTCACCGCCCCGCCTTCCAGCACCAGATCCTCGGGAGCCGCCTCCAGCATCTCCGAGGCGTGCCTCTTGATCAGCTCGGCCAGCTCGCAGGCCGCCTGATGGACGGCCGGTCCGGCTGTGGCAGCGGTGCGGCTGGCGACGGTGGAGATGCCGGCCGGGTGCACGCCGGTGTCGCCCGCCCGGACCCTGACCTCCCCCGGATCGACACCCATCACGTCCGCCGCCAGCTGGGCGAAGACGGTGGCGTGGCCCTGGCCCTGTGAGGACACCCCCACCCTGACCACCACCGTGCCACCGTCGGACAGCTCCACCCGGGCGCTCTCGGAAGGACCCAGGCCGGTGTCCTCCACATAGGACGCCAGCCCCAGCCCCCGCAACCGGCCGGCTTCCTCAGACCGCTTCCTGCGCACCTCGAAGCCATCGCGGTCGGCGGCTTCCACCGCCGCATCCAGGAGGGCGGCATAGTCCCCGGCGTCGTAGCGGATCGGCTCGCCGTTGCGGGCCAGGAGGGGGAGGGTGTGGGAGGCGGGATCGGCCACGAAGTTACGGCGGCGGACCTCCACGGGATCGAGACCGAGGGTGCGGGCCACGGCATCCACACACCGCTCCATGGCGAATACGGCGTTGGGGCGGCCTGCCCCCCGGATGGGGCTGGTGGGAACCAGGTTCGTGTACACCACGTCGATGGCGATGTCCAGGGCGCCGAGGTCGTAGGGGCCGGGGATGAGATTGAGCCCGGTGTTGGCGAGCAGCAACCCGTAGGGGAGGTAGGCGCCGTTGTCGTGGATGACCCTTCCCCGCAGGCCCAGGAGGCGCCCCCGGGTGTCGCAGGCCACCTCCAGGTGATAGGTCTGGTCGCGCTGCTGATGGGTGGCGAGGAAATGCTCGCGGCGTCCCTCCACCCATTTGACCGGCCGGCCCAGGTGACGGCCCAGGGCGGCCACCACGTACTCCTCGGCGTACACTGCGCCCTTGGGCCCGAACCCGCCGCCCACGTCCGGCGCAGCCACCCGTAGCCCTTCGATGGCCAGGTAGTCACCGAGCAGTCTCCTCAGCCCGTGGGGGGACTGGGTGGAGGACCACAGCATGAACTCGTCCTCCCCGGGCTCGGCCAGCACACCCCTCGGCTCGATGAAGGCAGCGGCACCGCGATGCTGGCTGAGGGTCACCCCGATGACATGAGGGGCGGAGCCGAATACATCCTCGGTGTCGCCGTAGGAGGCGGTGAGGGTGGCCACCAGGTTGGAATCCGCCCCCCGGTGCACCATGGGGGCGCCGGGGTCGAGGGCGCGCCGGTGGTCCACGCAGGCATCCAGGGGATCACAGTCCACGAAGACCACCGAGGCCGCGTCCGCCGCCCGGTAGCGGTCGTCCGCCACCACCACGGCAACGGGCTCGCCCACGTAGCACACTTCCTCCGGAGCCAGGGGGTAGCCCTGTACCGAGTTGCGGGCGAGCGGGGACGGATGCATGTCGGGCATCGGCCGTCCCAGTGACAGGTCGGCGCCGGTGAACACACCCAGGACCCCGGGCATGCCCCGAGCCGCCTCCAGATCGAGATCGGTGATCATCCCGTGGGACACGGGACTCCGCACGAAGACGGCATGCACCATCCCGTCGGGATGGAGATCGTCCAGATAGGAGCCGCCACCGGTGATGAGACGCTCGTCCTCCGTGCGGAGACGCGCTTGCCCGATCATGCCGCCTGTCCCAGCCCGAACTTCCAGCGTGGGTCGCCCACCGGCATCCTTCCGCTGCTGGAGAGATCACCCATCTCCCGGGATCGTCGCACAACGCGGCGGCCCAGGTCGAGCTGACCCGGCTCCCAGTCGGCCAGGGCCGGCTCCACCCTTCCTGAGTGACGCTGAAGGGCATCCCGCAGCGCCCAGGCGTCGGCGCACGCCTTGGCCTGGCCCGCCGCCAGATGGGGGCGGGCCACGAAGGCGGCGTCTCCCAGCAGGCAGACGTTCCCGAAGGCCATCCGGGGGCTCTCTAGGTCGTAGATGGCCTGGATCAGGATCTCCTCCGCCCGGTGCACGATCTCGGCCAGCACCGGCGCCAGCACGCGGTCGGCCAGGCGGTGCAGCTCCTGCAGATGATGGGGAGCCACCGACCCCGGGGGCACGGTCGAGGTCCTCAACTGGGCGCTGTCGTCGGTCATGACGTCGGTGAACCGGTCACCCTCGGGATAGTTGCGATACCAGACGAAGTTCACCAGCCGCTGCCCGGGGGTGGCGGAGCCGTCGGGATGGGGAATGGCATATACCAGGATGTGGCCGTCGTCCAGCACCTGATAGAGCATGGCGTCGGCCACAGCCCCAAGGGCGTCCTCCCCCAGGTGCGTCTCAGGCGTGACACCCCTCCATGCCACGTAGCCGGCGTAGGTGGGAGACACGTCTGGGAGGAGGATCTGGCGGGCGGTGGAGCCGAAGCCGTCGGCGCACACCAGGAGATCACCCTCCGCCTCCGATCCGTCGGCCAGCCTGACCACGACCGCATCCCCTTCCTCCCGGAACGACACCATCTCCGAGTCCAGGCGGTAGCGATGGGAGGGGAGCTCTCCCAGCAACCCCCGGTACAGGGTGTTCCACCCGCTGAAGCGGAAACGGTCCAGGTGGGCGCTCAGCTCCTCTCCGTCCCGGTCGATGTACTTCCACCACGGCAGCTCCAGGCTCACCCCCGATATTCCCTTCTCCCGGAAGTAGCGCTCGGTGGTGGGCAGCACGACGATGCCGGCGCCCCGACCCTCCAGCGGAGAGCGGGAGCGCTCGAACACCACCACGTCACACCCCAGGTCGGCCAGCAGCAGCGCGGTGGTGAGTCCCCCGATGGAACCGCCTGCGACCAGCACGCGGGGCCAGGTGCCCGGGGGGGTCATCGCCCTCCCCTCAATCCAGCAGCTCCACGGTCACGAACCGCAGGGTGCTGTCGCCCACGTTCTCCAGGTCGTGTATCAGGGAGCTCTCCGGGCTGTGCTCCAGATAGCGGGTGTCGCCCACCCGGTAGTCACGAACGGCGTAGGACCCGTCGGCAAAGCGCTGCAGGCCGCGGGAGCCCTCCACCACCGTCCAGAAGTAGTTGCGGGTGTGATTGTGGAAGGGTCCCCGCTCGCCCGGTTCCAGTCGCACCTCCCACACCCGGACCTTCTCGTTCTCGAACCACAGGCTGGTGCCCACATCCTGGTTGGCCGGAGCGGCCCGCAGCTCCTCCTGGAACTGGGCGGGGTCGTAGGTCCCTTCCTCGGTGATCTCGGTTCCGTCCATGCTCTCCTCCTATTGTCGGCCCAGGAGGAACTCGCCCGATGCCCGGACGAAGCCCTCCGGATCCTGCAGCTGGGGGGCGTGGCCCACCGCTTCCATCTCCACCAGGTCCGACCCGGGGATCAGGGCATGGAGCTCCCGGGCCATGGCAGGCGGAGTGGCACCATCCTCGGTGCCCACCAGGATCAACGTCGGATTGGCCACCATCCCGGCCTGCCGCCGGTAGTCCACCCGGCTCAGCGCCCGGCAGGCGGCCACGAAGGCCGAAGGCCGCGTCCGCATGAGGACGTCCCGCCGCTCCCGGGCCACCTCCGGGTTCTCCTCCAGATAGCGCTCCGGGAAGATGCGACGCACCGCCAACTCGAGGACCGAGTCCATACCCCCTTCCTCCACCCGGTCGGCCATCGTCCGGAACGTCTCCCGGGCCGCCGCCCCGAAGGCGGCCCCGCATCCCACCAGGCACAGCCGGGAAAGCAGATCCCCGTACCTGATGGCCGTCCCCAGGGCGACGAACCCTCCCAGCCCGTTTCCCATTAGAGCCGTCGTGGACGGGTCCAATTCCCGGGCCCGGAGGAACCCACCCACCGCGTCCGCGTAGGCGTCGATCTCCGGACCGGCCGGGGCCGACTCCCCGAACCCGGGGAGGTCCACGAGATCGACCGTCCAGTGGTCGGACAGCACCCCCACCACGGGATCGAAGGCATGCCGGTCGGTGAGGAGGGAGTGGAGCACCACCAGGTGGGGACCGTCCCCCACCTCCTCCCACGAGACCTTCCCCGCCTCCGTATCCACCACCGCCCTCCTCATCCGGTCCTCCCTCGACCAGCCGTCGCCGCCGGAGAGGAGCGGATAGTATCGGCTCCATGCCGCCACCTGCGGTTGGCGATTTGGCCCCCGGCTTCCACCTGCGCCGGACCTTCGAGGAGTCCGTCTCCCTGGATTCGCTCCTGGAGCACGGGCCGTGCCTGCTCGTCTTCTACGTGTTCGACTTCGGCCACGTCTGAACCACGGAGATGTCCCAGTTGGGGCATGCGCTCTCCCGGGTGGAGCAGGCCGGCGGTTCCATGGCTGCCATCGCCGTCACCGCCACGTTCTCCCAGATGGAGTTCGCCTCCGCCACCGGGGCCGGCTTCCCCCTCCTCTCGGACTGGGAGGGAACTGTGGCCTCGGCCTACGGCGTGAGATACGACGAGTGGAAGGGGCACAAGGGCGTGGCCAAACGCTCCGTGTTCGTCATAGACCGCAGCGGGGTCATCGCCTACCGCTGGGCGACCTCCGACGCCCTGGTCCTGCCGCCCCTGGAAGAAGCACTGGAAGCTCTCGAGGGGAACGAGCCCGTCGGGCAGGGCAGTCGTGAGCGACCCGGGAGCGGAGGTAGCGGCGGCGATGGGTCGAGTTAGGTCCATGGAAACCCGTTGACAAACGATCGGGAGTAGTTGTATACAGATACCATACATGATGCAGTATTCGGTGGACGGGTAGAGGCAGGCGCTTCCCATGTTCCAGTTCGGCGGAGGAGACGAACGAACAGCGGCGGAATCCGCTCTAGCCCGGTTGCGTGAGCGGATTCTCACGGGAGAGCTGGAACCGGGCACCAAGCTCAACCAGGCTTTTCTGGCCCGCGACCTGGGGATGAGCCGTATACCAGTGCGGGACGCCATCCGGGCGCTGGCGGCGGAGGGCCTGGTCACCCATGATCCCCATCGCACCGCCATCGTGACCCCCCTGTCGGCCGATGATCTCACCGAGTTGTACGAGCTCCGCATAGCCATCGAGCCGCATGCCTCGGCTCTCGCCCTGGGGAATGTGGGGCCCGAGGAGCTGGGAGCGATGACGGACGACCTGCGGACGATGGGCGAAGCGGAGGATTCCAACGCCTGGCTGGAGTCCCACGACCGGTTCCACGCCTTTCTCTACCGGCATTCGGGCCGGCCCCGGATGATCTCCCTGCTGGATAGGGCCCGGGCGCAGACCCGCCGATACACCTGGATCCGCCTCGATCGGAATGCCGGGGAGATGGCGGCCGAGCACGGGCTCATCCTGTCGGCAGCGGAACGGGGCGATCACCGCTCGCTGGAGACTCTGGTCCGCGCCCACCTGACCGCCAGCTTCGACTTCGTCAGCCGACGCCTGGCCGAACTGGCCCGAACGGAACCAGAAGGCACCGGGCGCCGGCTCACTACCCGGGGAGGTGATGTGCACCGAGCGACGGCTTGAGTACCCCCATGGCATTCAGACACGATCCAACGAGGACATCTCGACAACCAGGAGGAGGTAAGAGGATGTCGGCATCTGAGGCTGCGCCCGCACAGGGCAGATACAGGCTGGCAGAGGAATTCAAGTTCAACACGATGGACATCGTCGTGGCGGTTCTGTTGGGGGTGATCGAGGCCGTCATCGAGATCGTCGGTGCGCTCGGTTTCCTGGAACGGACCGTGTGGGCTACCGGAGCGGCGGGATTTGCCATCTACGCCTTCTACAACGGGACCACCTGGATCCTCTTCTATGCAGGCGCCTACCTGCGGAAGAGAGCCGGAGTCATCCCGCTGGCGGCCGGCGTCACGTCGCTCATTCGGTGGTTCGCGGGTGACCCGGATGGACCGGTGCTGCTGTTCTACGGTCTGTTCCCCGCCGCTTTCGGTGTGATCGTGTTCATGCTCATGCGTCACCGTGGCGGGCGCTGGCTGTTCGCTCTCTCGACGGCCGCCACCGCCGCCGCCAACCAGTGGGCGACCTTCATCGGACAGGGCGGCTTCCAGCTGGCCGACGGCGCCTTCTGGGCACTCATATCCATCGGAATCGGGCTGCTGGGCGGCCTCATCTGGGGTGTGATCTCCTGGTACCTGGGACGGGGCCTGGAGAAAGCCGGAGTTCCCGCGGTCGACGCTCCCCCTGCCCTGGGAGGGGGGCAACCCAGCTACGCCTGACGCCACCATCCGTAGGGGTCGGGGACACCGCTCCCCGACCCTCCCATCAATAGGACGGCCATGACCCAGCCCGCACTCGCAGTCGAGGACTACTCCTTCTGGTTCAAACCCCAGAGTGGAACCCCTGAGGGCCCTGCGGCCCTGTCCGACGTGTCGTTCGAGATACCCCCGGGCGGGTTCTTCCTGGTCCTGGGACAGAGCGGGGCGGGCAAGAGCACCCTGGCACTCAACCTGGTCGGCATCTACCCCGACTACTTCGGGGGCCGCAACCAGGGTGCGATTCTCATCAACCACCCGGAGCGGGGGCTGATCAACCGCCGGGAGCTGGACCGGGGGGAGCGGTTCAGGCTGGTGAACATGCTCTTCCAGAACCCCGAGGATCAGATAGTGACCCTCAAGGTGGAGGAGGAGGTCGGCTTCGCCCTGGAGAACTACCAGTTCGAGCCCAACGAGATCCATCGGCGGATCGACCGGGGCCTCGACCTGGTGGGATTGAGCGGCTTCCGGAATAGGTCCACGATGGAGCTCTCCGGCGGGGAGAAGCAGCGTGTGGCGCTGGCCGCCATGCTGGCCCTGGAGCCCCGGGTCCTCATCCTCGACGAGCCCACCTCCAACCTCGACCCGGCCGGCACGGCCGACGTCCTGGCCACCATCGATCGGGTCCGCTCCCTCGTGGAACTGGCCGTGGTGGTCATCGAGCACGAGGTGGATGAGGTCTTCGATCGAGTGGACAGTGTCCTGTTGGTGGAGGACCAGCGGGTGGAGGGACCTTTCTCCCCCCGGGACTTCATCTCCCGGCGGGGCCTGCACGTCCGCGACGACATGGGGCTGTGGATACCCCAGGCGGTGGAGGTGGGGCTGGAGCTTCGCCGACAGGGCATCGACATCGGGGAGGTCCCCCTGAACGGGGCCGAGCTCCTCCGGGGGCTCTCCCGGCTAGACGGCCATTTCCCGATGACCATCTCCGCCCCCGCCCCGCCCCCGAGCGAGGGCGAGCGGGGCGAGGCCGTGATCGAGATCGACAACGTGTCGTTCTCCTACGACGACCATGAGGTCCTCAAGGGTGTCAACCTCACCTCCCACCGAGGTGAGCTCCTGGCCGTGGTGGGCCAGAACGGATCGGGCAAGTCCACTCTCGCCTCACTCCTGAACGGGATCAACCAGCCATCCTCCGGTGAGGTCAGGGTGGAGGGGAAGCGGACGACGGACTACGACTTCGCCGAGCTGGTCAAGCGGGTCGCCTACATCTTCCAGGTCCCGGAGAAGCAGTTCATCCGCAACACGGTGTTCGACGAGATAGCCCACGGCCTGCGGGCACTCGGCCTGGACGAGGCCGAGACAGAGG
>JBKHJQ010000383.1:0-3001 GCA_046538055.1 Actinomycetota bacterium | reverse complement strand
GCCATCGCCTGATGGAAGGACATCTGTGGGGAGGTGGGGCCGTGGAGGCCGATGTGCTGGTCGATGAGCCCGTGCCAGAGGCTGGCGGCCAGGGCGGCCGACCCCCAACCCGCCCAGGCGAGCCTTCGGCGGCGGGTGACTTCGGTGGTCACTGCTCCGGCTCCAGGTAGACGAGGGGTATGGCCCGCTGGGTGACGCGGGGGTAGTAGCCGTACAGCTCGTTCGTCTCCGCCAGCCGGGGCCACATGCGGGCCCGCTCCTCTGGTGAGGCGGGCCGCCCCCTCATGGGACGGGTCCCGTCCCGGGTCGTCACCGACACCTCGGGGTGGGCCGAGAGGTTGTGCCACCAGCTTGGATGCGACCCCGACCCGCCGTTGGACGCCACCACCACCAGGGCGTCCCCGTCGGGGAGGCTGAGCAGCGGCACGGTGTGGGCCCGGCCGCTCCTCCGTCCCGTGGTGGTGAGCAGCAAGGTGTCCATGCGGTTGATCCGGGCTCCCAGGCGGCCTCCCGACCGTGAGAACAGCCACCGGTGGACGTTGCGGTACAGCCGTGTGTTGATCAGGCGCATGACGGGACGGGGAAGAGGCGGTCGGGTGTGGGCGGTCATCGAGGGCTCCTCGGTCGCGAGACCGGGAAGGTACGTGATGACCGGGCGGGGCTGTATCCCAGATTCCTGGGTGTCCTGTCGCATCGAGTGCCGGGCCCCGGGGGCTGCTAGGGGCTGGCGGCCACGAGTTCCTGGCGCTGGGTTCCTAGTCCCCCGATGGTGAGCTCCATGACGTCGCCGGGGACCAGGTAGGGCTTGGGGTCGGGGTAGCCGATCGCCACCCCGTTGGGGGTGCCGGTGTTGATCACGTCCCCGGGGTAGAGGACCATGAAGCCGGAGATGTAGCGGATCAGGTCGGGGACCGAGACGATCAGCATCTTGGTGCTGGAGGACTGGCGGACCTCGCCGTTGACCCGGCACTCGATCGCCAGGTCGGAGGGGTCGGCCTCGTCGGGGGTGACCAGCCACGGGCCCAGGGGGTTGAACGTCTCGCAGTTCTTGCCCTTGTCCCACTGGCCGCCCCGCTCCAGCTGGAAGGTGCGCTCGGACACGTCGTTGGAGACGGCGTAGCCGGCGACGTAATCGAGGGGGTCGACGTCGTCTCCCAGGTAGCGGGCCACCCGCCCCATCACCACCGCCAGCTCCACCTCGTAGTCGGTGGCGGTGCTACCCGGGGGGATCAGCACCGGGTCGTCGGGGCCCACCACCGTGTCGGGGGCCTTCATGAAGAGCGGCGGCTCGTCGGGCACCGCCGTCTGGGTCTCGTCGGCGTGGGCCAGGTAGTTGACACCCACGCAGACGATCTTGCCGGGACGGGACACCGGAGGTCCGATCCTCCCCGGCTCCAGGGTGGGGAGGCCGTCGATGTCGGCGCCCAGCTCGCCCAGGGATCCCATCACGTCGGGGGTGAGGTCGGCCACCCGCGACGAGAGGTCGACGATCCGCTCGCCCGCCAGGCAGGCGGGACGCTCCGCTCCCGGCTCCCCCACGCGCAGGAACCTCATTCCCCCCTCCCGGCCAGGGCGATCACGTCGATCTCCACCAGGATGCCCATCAGGCCGCTGATGGTGGTGGTCCGCACCGGGGGAGGGTCGGAGAAGGCGGCGGCGAACACTTCGTTGAAGCCGGGGAAGTCGGCCCGATCGGCCAGATGCACGGTGGTCTTGACCACCCGATCCATGGACGAGCCGGCCTCTTCCAGGATGGCCTCGATGTTGGCGAGCGTGAGGCGGGTCTGGCTGGCGATGCCGTCGCCGGTGATCTCGCCGGTCTCGGGATGGATGGGGCCCTGTCCGGCCACGAACACGAGCCCGTTGGCCTCGATGGCCTGCGAGTAACGGCCGGCCGGCGCCGGGGCCCGGTCGGTGGTGATCTGTCGTTGGGTCAAGGGCTCTCCTCCAGGAGGGTGAGAACGGCGGTGGCGGTCACCGCCGTGCCGACGGCGAGGGCGTCCTCGTCGATGTCGAACAGGTCGTGGTGGGAGGCGGCAGTGATCCCCCGCTCGGGGTTTCCCACCCCCAGCAGCCAGAAGGCGGCGGGGATGCGCTCGGCGTAGAAGCGGAACGACTCCGCCGCCAGCCGCGGCTCGGCCATCCGCAACACCTCGGCTCCCGGGACGGTGTCCGCCGCCCGAAGGAACGTCTCGGTCACCGCCGGGTCGTTGACGGTGGCGGGATGCTGGCGGGAGACGTAGTCCAGCTCGTAGGTGCAGCCGTGGGCGGCGGTCACGCCCGCCACCACCCTCTCGAAGCGCTCCGGCAGATGATCCCGCCACGCCTCGTGGGCGGTGCGGACCGACCCGGAGAGCCTGATCTCCTCGGGGACCAGGTTGCGGGCCTTCCCCCCCGCCACGGTTCCCACGTTGAGGCTGCCCACCCCCTCGGTGGGGTGCTCGCGGCCGAAGGTGGCGTGGAGGGCCTGGACGACGGCGGCGGCGGCCAGGAGGGCATCCCGTCCCTCGTGGGCCTGGGCGGTGTGGCTCTCCTTGCCCCGGACCACCAGGTCGAAGACGTCCATCCCCGCCATGATCGAGCCGGGACGGGTGGCGACCGTCCCGGTGGGATAGTCGGGGTAGACGTGGCAGCCGACGATGGCGTCCACCTCGTCCAACAGCCCCGATCGCATCAGCTCCTCGGCGCCGGAGGGGGTGTCGCCCACCATGATCTCCTCCGCCGGCTCGAACACCAGCTTCACCGCACCCCTCTGCGGGGGGCGGGCGGCCAGCATCCGGGCCACCCCCAGCGCCATGGCAACGTGGGCGTCGTGGCCGCACAGGTGGGCCACCCCGTCCACCCGGGACCGGTACTCGACGTCCTTTCGGTCCTGGAACGGGAGGGCGTCCATGTCGGCGCGCAGCGCCACCACCCGCCCGGAGGCGGGGTCGCCGATGGTGGCCACCACCGCCGTTCCCACCTCCCCGTGGACGTAGGGGATGGCCAGGCCGTCCAGCTC
>JBKHJQ010000382.1:0-3013 GCA_046538055.1 Actinomycetota bacterium | reverse complement strand
GGCCAGTCCTTGACCTCCGCCGCCGCCCCGCACCCCTCACACACAGGGCGGGAACCACGGGACTCGATGTGCAACCGGAGAGGCCGATCAGCACCGACGTCCTCGACGCCCAAGACGATGTTGTCAGGCAAGCCGACGATCAACTCGCACACGCGGATAGGGTCAGTCTCCACAGGGGCTCTCCAAGCTGGATGGCATAGAACACCGCCAGATTGGCAGGGCCCCTGTTACGCGCCTACGACCCTCAAACCCCGCTTATTTCCGATGAGCCGGTTTAGGGTTCGCATGTGCCTTCCCACGACGTTCAGGTGGTGTTGATCGGTGGTGCCCCCGGAGCGGGGAAGTCCACGTTGGGACGGGCCGTCGCTTCCAAATTGGGGTATGCATCGTTGACCGTCGATGACCTCCTTGTGACTGCAGTGGCTTTGACCACCGAGGAATCCCATCCTGAGTTTCACCAGGTGAGCCGGGTGGGCCACCTGCGGTATTTCACCGATGGGCCCAAAGAGAAGCTGATCTCAGATTCTCTTGCTCAGGAGGCGGCGATGTGGCCCGTGTTGGAACGGGTGATTTCATCGCACATCAATAAAGACTCTCCGGTGGCCATCGACTGGTGGCTTCTACGACCGAGAACAGTGGCGGCCCTGGACAATGGTCAGGTTGTATCGGTCTGGTTGCACATCGATCCCGAAGCGCTCTGGGAGCGTGAGCGGGAAAACACCGACTGGATGGAAGGTTCAGCGGACAAGGATCGGATGCTCGCCAACTTCATGCACCGGAGTCTGTGGCGCAACGATCTGGTCGCAGAGGAAGCCGGGCAACTGGGGATGATGGTGCTGAATATCACTGGCCTGGAACCGATCGATGAACTGGCGAACAGTGTCCTCGAGACGATCGGCGTCCACCGAAGCCAGTAACCGGTCTCCAAACCCCGAGAGCAACGAGCCCGAGCGGGATGTGAGTGCCGTGCTGCTCGGTCTCCCATGGCGAGTGTGATCTGGCCAGAATGGGTGACACATGGCCGCCGCTGGCCGACCCACATCATCAGACCCACTGGTACGTGATGGCGCTCCTGGCGTTCTCCATACCTGTCGTGGCGGCGGGCGCAGCCCTGGCGGGCCGAGGCTGGCGGCCGGCCGCCGTCACGGCCGGGGTCGGAGCACTGGCCGTCGGGGTCTCCTCGCTGACGGCGGCCGACGCTGCATCGGCCCTTCCGATGGCATGGGCATCCGCCGCCACGCTGTGGGGCCTCGCCGCCCTAGTGCTGGTGTGGCGAGAGAGCCGGAGAGCCGACCGGGCCCTCCCTCCGTCAGCACCGCCAGCAGGGGGTTCCTGGGGGTCGGTGATCCGCAACCTCTGGATCGGCCTATACGCTTCGGCCTCGCCAAGCAGAAGCGAGAGCCGAGACGAGGAGAGGCAGAGACCATGGACGCGGGGTCTCCATCGGAGCTGATAGACGCCAGGATCGAGGAATTGGGAGACTGGAGGGGCGAGATGCTCTCCCGGCTGCGGACGCTGATCCGCGATGCCGATCCCGACGTGGTGGAGGAGGTGAAGTGGAGGAAGCCCTCCAACTCCCTGGGAGTCCCGGTGTGGTCCCACGACGGGATCATCTGCACCGGGGAGACCTACCGGGACAAGGTGAAGCTCACCTTCGCCAAGGGTGCCTCCCTGGACGACCCCACCGGTCTCTTCAACTCCGGTCTGGGAGGCAAGACCCGACGTGCCATCGACATCCACCGCGGGGACGAGGTGGACGAAGGCGCCTTCCGGGCATTGATCCGTGCCGCCGTGGCCCACAACGAATCCTCGGCGGGCCGCTGAGTCGCCCACCCACTGCTGGGCCACAGACATCAGATACGGTGTCGACAACCCCGGGCCCGAACCCGGTGAGGGTCGCTCCCGGCGGATAGGGTTGTGGCGATGGACCCTACGGCGGACTCTCGGGGGGCGGAGACGGGTTCGTCGGTGCATGCGGCCTTCGAGGTCTCCAACCTGGGCTCGCTGCCCGACGCGACCCGGGACCGCCTGGTCTCCACCGGCTCGGTGCTCTCGGTCCCGGCGGGGGCCACGCTCCATCGTGAGGGGGACAACGCCGCCCATCTTCAGCTCGTCGTCTCCGGTCTGCTGCGGGTGTACGTGACGGCCCTGGACGGGCGCACACTCACCGTGCGCTACTGCCGGCGGGGGTCGATCCTGGGAGCGGTGTCGCTTTTCACCACCCCCTTCTCGATGCCGGCGTCGGTGAAGGCGGTGACCGACGCCGAGGTGCTGTCCATGTCGGCCCCCGCCATCAGAGAAGCCGCCGAACGGGATGTGGCTCTGGCCCGCGCCCTGATCGACGAGCTGTCCGACCGGGTGATGTCGTTCATCGCAGAGATCCCCACCAGCGCCTTCACCACCGTGAGGCAGCGTGTCGCCCGCCACCTGCTTGACCTGGCTTCCACCGCCCAGAGAGGTCGCGTCCTCACCGCCTCCATCAGCCAGCAGGAACTGGCGGACGCGGTGGGCAGCGTGAGGGAGGTGGTGGTGCGTGCCCTGCGGGAGTTGAGGGAGGAGGGGCAGGTGGGCACCGGGCACGGGGGCATCGACCTGCTGGATCCCGAGCGGCTCTCCGCCGAGGCCTATCCCGGCCCGGGTGGAACCAGGGTTCCACCTCCATGAGACCCATGTCCCTGACGGCCGACGCCGGGTCCGTCACGGTGCCCGCATGACCAGCACCAGCGCACCGGCATCGATCCCTCCCGCCTCCGTGGATGCCCTGGCCCGATCAATAGAGGGCCGCCTGATACGTCGAGGCGACGACACCTACGAAGAGCACCGGAGGGTCTGGAACGGGTCCATCGACCGGAATCCGGCGCTCATCGTGAGATGCTCCGGGGTCGCCGACGTGAAGGCGGCGGTGTCCTTCGCCCGGGAGCACGACCTCCTCACCGCCGTCCGCGGCGGCGGTCACAGCTTCCCCGGCCACTCCACCTGCGACGGCGGAATCGTCATCGACACTGGTCCCATG
>JBKHJQ010000381.1:0-3026 GCA_046538055.1 Actinomycetota bacterium | reverse complement strand
GCCCAGTCCCAGTATGTGCCCCACACCGCGCCGCCCCAGATCGATCCGGTCACCAGGGAGAGGCCGGTGAAGAGGACCCCCAGCTCGGCGGAGGAGGCGGCCAGGCGGTCCCAGCGGCGGGTGCGGCGGATCCGCCACATCGCCGATCCGAGGGCGGTGACCCCGAACGCCAGGAAGGCCAGCCACGAGGCCGGGACGTGGATGTGCATGATCCGGGCATAGCCGCCCTGGAAGGCGTCCACCGGGGCGTTGATCGCCAGCGCCAGGCCCACGACCGCCACCAGAGCGGCGAGGGACTGCATGGCCCTCATCCTCGGTGTCGTCTTGGTCATCGGGAGATCTCCTCCAGCGGTCGGGCGATCAGGGCAGCGGTGACGGCCAGGGCGAGATCCACGGCCGCCACCAGCAGCACCCACGGAAGGATACTGGCCCCACGAGCCAACGATTCCAGGGACTGAGAGCCCCCCACCAGCAGCGGCACGGCCAGCGGTGCCACCAGCAGCGGCGCCAGGGTGGCTCGCGTCCGCAGGCCGGCGGTGATCTCCGCCGAGAGAGTGCCGATCAGTGCCAGCCCTGCTCCCGCCAGGGCGGCGGGCACCGCCGCCAGGGCCCACCCGGAGGGAAGGGCGGGGGAGTAGAAGAGCACCATCAGCGGGAAGAGGATGATCATGAAGGCGCCGATCAGCAGGGCCGCCGCCATGCTCCGGCCTATCAGGCGGGCAAAGGGGTCCACACCCAGCAAAGAGAGGGCGACCCGATGCTGGGGCTCGTCGGTGGAGCTCTGGCGGAGAGCGATCTGCATGGTGAACAGGTAGGTCACCACCCAGAACACGGCCGGGCCCACCCGGGAGATCACCGCCGACTCCACTCCCAGCGCCAGGGGGAACGTCATCAGGGCGACGGCGCCGAAGGGGATCACGATGGTGGCTATCTCCCCCGCCCGCCGTTCCGCCACCAGGTCCCGGCGGGCGAACTCCCGTGCCTGGGCCCAGAAGGTCATCTCCGCACCTCTCCCCGGTCGAGGACGATGGTCCGGTCGACGTATCCGGACAGGGCGCGGGCGTCGTGGGAGACCATCACGACTCCGCCCCCGTCTGCCACGGTGCGGTCCATCAGTGCCCGGATGATCACGAGGGCGTCGGGATCGAGGCCGGCGTGGGCTTCGTCCAGGAGCAGGAGGCGGGGGCGGAGAAGGAGGAGCCGTGCCAGGTCGGCCCGTCGCCGCATCCCGTTGGAGCATTCCCGGGCGAGGCGATGGGCCGCCCCGGCCAGGCCCACTTGAGAGAGCGCCTCGTCGGCCGGTGTGTCTCCCCGCCCCGCCAGGCGGGAGAAGTGGCGCAGGTTCTCGGAGAGGGTCAGGTCGTCGTAGAGGGCGGGATGGTGGCCCGACCACCCGATGCGGGGCCGGATGGCCCGCACGGCGTCGGTGGCGGGATCCGCTCCCAGCACCCGGACGGAGCCGGAGATGGGAGCGCGCAGGGTGGCCAGCACGGCCAGGAGAGTGGTCTTGCCCGCGCCGTTGGGGCCGGACACGCCCAGCCGCTCGCCCTGCGCCAGCCTCAGGTCCACTCCGGCCAGGACGATGTGGCGTCCCAGGTCGACTCGCAGCCCGCTCACTTCCACCAGGTTCATCGGGGGGAGTTTCCCTGCTCGGGGCGATCTTTCCCAGCCGGGCGTTGCATGATCTTCTTCGACCCTGTTCGAAGTAGTTGAAATGAGCCATCTAATCGAGTATTCTCTCCATATTCGATGAACTTCGAATCAAATGATGACCTTGAGGAACATGGAATGACATTCGAATCTGGGCCCAAGGTGAGGGACATGACCCGTGGGGGGAGGGCACTCGCCATCGAGGTGGACCCCGGCTCGGTGTACGAGTTGCTGCTCACCGCCTGGACCGCCTTCGACGTGACCGAGAACCACGACGGCTTCGAGGTGGGCGCAGACTGGTTCGAGGAGGTGGCCGAATCCACCCCTGCCCACGTTCGGGCCGAGATGAAGGAGCTGGGGGGAGAGAAGGGGGGAGTCTGGTGCGCGTTGCGGGGACTGGTGATGCTCGCTCCCACTCCCCACGACGTCGAGCCGGTCCTGGACTGGATCGCCCGGCTCGATCCGTCCGAGATCCGCCGGGGGCTCCTGTCCTATGAGCTGGTTGAGCCGGCCGATCCCACCCGGGTGGACCTGGCCGTGGAGGGAGACACCGAGGCGCTCGGCGCCCTCCTGGCGGACAAGCCGGAGGTGCTGGACCACTACGCCCGCCTGTTCTCCCTCGGCCGGGGGGAGCTGCGGGACCGGCTGGTGGCCGTATTGCGCGAGTTCCGCTCCGTCCTCTCGCAGTTCACCTCGGAGTTCGCCCCTGCCATAACCCGGGCCGCCCACGATGTGCGGCCGATGCTAAAGGGAGCAGACCCGGAGAGGGTGATCGAGGCGGTGACCAACGGGCTGGACTACCGCATCCGTCCCGGGACCACCCGCCTGGTGCTGGTCCCTTCGGTGGTGGCCCGCCCCTGGGCCGTGATCGACCAGTACCAGGACGTGCTGATGGTGGTGTACCCGGTGGCGGACGAGTACCTCTCGGCCGATCCCGGCGCTCCCCCCTCCTGGCTGGTGAAGGTCAACAAGGCGCTGGGAGACGACAAGCGCCTGCGGATCCTGCGCCGGCTGGCGGAGGGTCCCACCACCCTGGACGAGCTGGCCTCCCTGCTGGAGGTGACGAAGTCGACCGCCCACCACCACGTGGGCCTCCTGCGGGCGGCAGGTCTGGTGCGGGTGGCAGTGGATCCCACCAAAGGCTCCAAGACCTACAGCTTCCGACCCACCGTGCTCCCCGGGGCACACCAGGCGCTGGATGAGTACCTCGACCGTCCCGACCCGCTTCAGACCGCGAGGAGTGAGAGATGATGTCCCAGTTGTCGCATCGATTGGCGGTGTCCCTCCGCCAGGAGGACCTGGCTCGGGCCGAGTCCCGCCGCCTTCGCCGTTCCGTCCGCACCGGGGGAGCCGGGTCACCTCCCTCCGGGATCCGG
>JBKHJQ010000380.1:0-3043 GCA_046538055.1 Actinomycetota bacterium | reverse complement strand
CAGACGCCTGATGAGGAACAGGGCCACGCCCGCGATGACCAGGACCGCGGCAATGTTGAGGAGATGGAAGAACATCCATCCCAAGAAGCTGCGGGAGTCGAAGGTGATGGTGGCAAAGGGCCCGAGGAAGGCCTCATACATCCGGCCTGTCGGGTCGGCCGACTCGAAGTGGATCCAGCCGAACGTGAGCGGGAAGGTGACCAGGGCAGCCAGGATGCACCCCCAGAAGACGAGCTGATGGGCGAACCAGCGGGCGCGCGATCGGGAGCGGATGAAACGCTGGAGCGCGATATTGGACACGAGCATGCCGGCCAGGGCGACGAGATTGGATCCCAGCTTCCCCTTCCGACGGAGCGCCTGCCAGCCGCGCTGGTTGAGGCGGGCGGTGGGGGGGCGGCGCAACCATACGATGTAGCGGTAAACGGTGGCGAAGATGGCCAGGCAGGTACCGAAGAGGTAGGGGACAAGCGCCGCATCGAACCACTTCAGCTGCTCGGAGCCGATGTACACGCCCACCAGCACCACGACGACCGCCACCACCCCCAGGGTGATGCCGCGTCGATCCAGCCGGGCAGTCTCGGCGTTTGGCATCACCCCGACCATAAACCACTGCGGGGCCCACACACCCGTTTTCGCGCGCCAGAACGGGTCAGGGGACCAGGGAGGCGGCCAGGGCCACGACCGCCAACGACACCACCACGCCGGCCACGCCCACCGTCCTCACCGCCCGGGAGGAGGAACGCACCGCGGTCATCCCGTGGGCGATGGCCAGCCCGAAGCTGAGCAGGGCAAGCGCGATCTTCACAGCCAGGGTGGTGCCATATCCGGAGACACCGAATCCCCCGAAGGTCACTCCCCGGTGGTAGGTGAGGGCCAGGCCGCTGGCAAGGAGGAGGGGGATCAGCATCAGGGCCGTGATACGGCCGAAGCGGGAGCCCAGCTCCGACACGAGACGGACCCGGCTCTCCTCGTCCATCAGGCGGGTCGTCACCGGGCGCACGACCAGGGTGAGGGTGAGCTGGCCTCCCACCCACAGGATCGCCCCCGTCACGTGCAGGAAGCGGATCAGGCTCCACAGGTCGAACCTCACCTGGTCCTCCAGAGGGGCGGCGCCCACATCCAGGCCGCCCCCCATACCAGCCCTGCTCCCAGGGCAGCCGTCCAGGCGGCCGGAACGGAGAGCCCGGAACCAAGGATGGGTGCCGCCATCCCGGCCAGCATGACCGCCACCCCCAGATGGTGGACGGTGGGCGGTGGGCCCGCCCCATCCTCCTCGGCCAGGTAGAGGATCAAGAGGGTGCTGACATAGCCGAGAAGCAGGGCGTGGAGGTATATGACCACCCCCGGTCGTCCCACCACGCCCAACAGGGAGGTCCCCTCCACCGCAACCGCCACCAGGCCGGCCACCGCCACGCCCAGCCACACGGCCGGGAGACGCAGCCGGGCCGGGGACAGCCACAGCGCTCGTATCCACACCGCCGTGGGAAGGGCGACGGCAAAGGCCGCCGCCCGCGCCATCCAGCCCAGCACCGGTACTTCCGGACCGCCCGCCACGCCCAGCGGGAAGAGCAGCCAGGCGACGGCCGCCATCCCGACGGTGATCGTGCGGCCGGTGCTCTGGGGGACCCAGCCCCGTTCCATCGCCAGGGCCACGCTCCCCAAGACCAGCGACCATGCGAAGGTGGAAAGGAAAGCGTGGATGGCGAGATCGGAGGCCAGATCGCCGCCCGTTCCGGTGGCCTGCAAGACAGCGAGGACCCACACGCCTCCGCTGGCCACGATCACATAGAGGAAAGAGGCGCCGAAGCGCCGGTCCCGCTCCCCCCACCAGGCGGCGATCGCCCCGTACCAGGCCACCATGACGAGGGTGGAAGCGGCGATGGACAGCGGCCCATACCCCTGCACCAGGAAGGCGGCCGTCATGACCGGGGTGAGTGCGAGACCCAGCCATGCCCAGCGACGGACCCGGAGGGTGGAGGCGGCCGCGGCCAGAATCGTGAGAGCAGCCCAGCCGAAGTAGAGGGCATGGGAGTGGGCATGGAGGAGATGGTCGAAGGGGATCGGAAGGGCCATCCCCGCCAGACCCAGGCGGAGGACGACACCGATGCCGGTAGCCACCAGGAAGACCACCGGGACCCACCGCGTCAGCCTCGACCGGTTCGTCCCGGTGGCGGTAGAGACTGCCATGTCGGCCGGGATGATAGTCACGGCAGATACCGTGAGAATTGGCCACCGCCCGGACACGCCGGCTCTCAGCCCCGGCGACGCCCCTAACCTGGAGGTTCGATGCGCGATCGCTGTGGCTCCCGATTCTGCGGACCTCTCTGGGGGCGGGGTGCCTGCGGGTAGCACCGCAGACCGGTACCTTCTCCCCGAGGAGCCGGTGGATTCCCTGGAGGAGTACCGGCGGCTGGGTGGGGGAGAGGGGCTCTCCCGGAGCCTGGAGATCGGGCGTGAGGAGACCATCGCTCAGATCGATGCATCCCGGCTGCGGGGTCGGGGGGGCGCCGGATTCCCCACCGGTATCAAGTGGAGGGGCGTGGCCGGGGCCGATGCCGGCCAGCGCAAGTTCTTCGTCTGCAATGCGGCGGAGGGGGAGCCCGGGACGTTCAAAGATCGGGCCCTGATGCGATTCAACCCATATCAGCTGCTGGAGGGCATCGCCATCGGCGCCTGGGCGGTGGGAGCCGAGGAGGCTTATGTTGGCGTGAAGGAGTCGTACCAGGACGAGGTGGACGCATTGGAGCGAGCAGCCACCGAGATGGCCGACGCGGGAACCCTGGGAGAGGTTCCCATCCGGGTGGTGACGGGCCCAGACGACTACTTACTGGGCGAGGAGAAGGGCCTCCTGGAGGCGATTGAGGGTCGCCCGCCGTTTCCTCGCTGGTACCCGCCGTATCTGGTGGGTCTGCATACCGGCATGCCGGCCGGGGTCGGTGCCGGATCGAGCGGCTGGAACGAGCAGGCCAATCCCACCGTGGTCAACAACGTGGAGACGCTGGCCAATGTCCCCCACATCCTGGCGCACGAGTCCGAGTGGTTC
>JBKHJQ010000379.1:0-3052 GCA_046538055.1 Actinomycetota bacterium | reverse complement strand
GGCGTCGAGCTCGTGGAGAGAGCGCTCCACCGCCTCCTCCTCGGGCATCCCCCACCGGTAGGGATGGGGGAAAGGCGCCACGAACGTGGATCCCAGGATGGGGTGGTAGCCGTCCCGGTAGCGGGCATTGGAGGTCGTGTAGGAGAACGAGCCCATCGTGCGTCCGTGGAACCCGGCCCGGAAGGCGATCACACCCTGGCGGCCCGTGTGGTAGCGGGCCAGCTTGACGGCCGCTTCCACGGCTTCGGCGCCGGAGTTGGCGAACCCGAACTTCTGTATCCCCCCGGGGGTGACCGCAGCCAGCCGTTCCGCCGTCTCCAGGAGGGTGTCGTAGTGGAACACGCATCCGGCGTGCATGAGCCGGTCGATCTGCTCGTGGGCTGCCCGCACGACGGCGGGATGGTTGTGACCCAGGTTGGCCACGGCGGTGCCGGACGCGAAGTCGGCCCAGCGCCTGCCCTCCCGGTCGGACACCCAGATCCCCTCTGCCTTCTCCGCTACGACGTCGGTGTCGAACGCGAGGACAGGGGCGATGATGTCGGAATGGCGGTTCAGGTGGTCGCTCATGGTGCTCTCCTCGAAGACGCGGGATGTAAGGGAGGGGAAGGCGACCTACGGTGCAGCGAACAGTCCCCTGCGAGTCTCCAACGGGAGGTCGGGCATCATCTGAGCGGATGGTAACCGATCCCCGGTCCCACTCCCCGGCTCCATGTGTGAGAAGCTGGCAGCGACGTGCCGCAACGAGCCAGCAGCCAACAAGCGGTGGGAAGTGACCGCGGTTCATAGTCGCCGGGTGGTGCTTCCCGACGGGGAACGGCCTGCCACCGTTCGGATGGAGGGCGGCCGGATCATGGAAGTGGGCGAAGGCCCGGCCGACCTCGACTTCGGCGACCTGGTCGTGCTCCCCGGCCTGGTCGACAGCCATGTCCACGTCAACGAACCGGGACGGACCTCCTGGGAGGGTTTCGCGTCCGCCACCGCGGCCGCCGTGGCGGGGGGTACCACCACGGTGGTCGACATGCCGCTCAACTCGATCCCTCCCACGGTTGACGTCGACGGCCTCGCCCGAAAGCGGGAGGCCGCCGTCTCCTCCGGTCTGCGAGCCGACGTTGGGTTCTGGGGAGGCATCGTCCCTGGCTCGGCATCCTCCGTCCCACCCCTGGGGGCGGAAGGCGTGTGCGGTTTCAAGGTCTTCATGGTCGACTCGGGGGTGAAGGAGTTCCCTCCACTCGATCCGGACGCTCTGGCGGAGGTCGCACCCGGCCTGGCCCGGCTGGGTCTCCCCCTTCTGGTCCATGCCGAGGAGCCCTCCCTCCTGCGGGAGCCGGATGGCGACCCCCGCCTCTACCGCACCTACCTCGACACCCGCCCGGCCCAGGCGGAGTCATCTGCCATCGACCGGATAGCAGACCTGTGCCGGAGGGAGGCCGTGGATGCGCACGTCCTCCACGTCGCGAGCGGGGAGGCGACCGATGCCCTGCGAAGGGCGAGCGGTCTCCTCACGGCGGAGACGTGCCCCCACTACCTGACCTTCGAGGCCGGGGCCATCCCCGAGGGAGCCACATCCTTCAAGTGCGCCCCGCCCATCCGGGATCGAGAGGACCGTGAGGCCCTGTGGGAGGCGCTTGCCTCGGGCCTGGTGACCATGGTCGTCTCCGACCACTCGCCCGCCCCTCCCGACGTGAAGGCCCTCGACTCCGGGGACTTCCTCGCAGCCTGGGGAGGAATCGCCTCGGTCGAGCTGCGGCTGGTGGCCACCTGGGACGGCGCCCGCCGCCGCGGTTTCGGGCCCACCGATCTTGCTCGCTGGCTGTCATCGGCCCCGGCCGCCCGGGCCGGGCTCGGTGCCTCCAAGGGGAGCATCGCTCCCGGGATGGACGCCGACCTCGTCGTGTTCGACCCGGACGGGGCCACCGATGTGGACGCCGGAAGGCTCCTCCAGCGACATCCCGTCACTCCATATCATGGGATGCGGCTGGCCGGGAGGGTGGTCGCCACCTACCTGCGGGGCGAGCCGGTGTACGGCGAAGGTGCGGTGGCAGGGCGACAGGGACGGCTACTGCGGAGAGGAGAGTGAGAATTGGTGGATCTGGCGTCGTCCCGATACGGGGGGGCGGTCTTGTGGTGCAGCGACGAGTTCTTCGCGGCCGCCTCCAACCTGGTCAATCCCGCCCCACCGGTCTGGAGGGAGGGGGAGTTCACCCAGCACGGCAAGTGGATGGATGGCTGGGAGACCCGCCGGCGGAGAGACGAGGGATACGACTCCTGTGTGATCCGTATGGGACTGCCGGGACGTATCCGGTCGGTGACGGTGGACACCTCTCACTTCACCGGGAACCAGCCGGAGTCCTTCTCACTGGATGCCACGGGGAGGGAGGGCGGTCTCGAGGAGGCGCAGTGGGCGGAAGTGGTCCCCCGTACCCCTCTCTCACCCGACACCACCGCCACCTTCGAGGTCTCGGATCCTCATCGGGCGACATACGTGCGACTCAACATCTACCCCGACGGTGGGGTGGCCCGCCTGCGGGTGGAAGGCGATCCCATCCCCTCTCCCGACCAGATCTGTCCGGCGGGGGAGCTGGTCGATCTGGCCGTCGCCACCCTGGGTGGGGAGTGCGTGGGGGCGTCCGACGCCCATTTCTCCTCTCCCGCCAACCTGGTGAGCCCGGGTGAGCCGGAGGGGATGTGGGACGGCTGGGAGACCGCTCGCCGCCGCGGTCCCGGCCACGACTGGGCCGTCATCGACCTGGGATTGACCGGTACGGTGCGGGCGGTGGACGTCGACACGCGGTTCTTCAAGGGGAACGCGCCCGGCTGGGTGCACCTGGAGGTGTCGGCTGCAGACGGGCAATGGCGCGCGTGCTGTGAGCAGACGAAGGTGAGCGCCGACTCGGTCAACCGGATCGAGTTGGACGAGACGGAGGCGGAGCGGCTCCGTCTCAACATACACCCCGACGGCGGCGTGGCCCGCGTTCGGGTCTGGGGTAGACCATCACCGGCTTCGGCCTCCCGGGCCGCCCTCCGGTACCTCAACTCCCTCTTCCCGCCCCAG
>JBKHJQ010000021.1:0-13172 GCA_046538055.1 Actinomycetota bacterium | reverse complement strand
AGATCGCCCGGGCCTTCTTTGTACCGGACGCCACGATGGGCCAGCGCATCAGCCGGGCCAAGGCCAAGATCGCCCGGGCCCGGATCCCATATCGCATACCGGAGGACCACGAGCTCCCCGACCGCCTCCCGTCCGTGCTGGCCACCGTCTATGTGGTCTTCACCACCGGGCACCACGCCCACTTCGGCGCCCTCGACGCACGTATCGACCTGGCGGAGGAGGCGATGCGGCTGGGCCGGCTCCTGGCCGACCTCATGGGCGATCATCCCGAGGTCCTGGGGCTGCTGGCCTTGATGCTCGCCACCCACGCTCGCCGCCGGGCCCGGCTGGACGCGGCGGGAGATCTCGTCCTTCTCGCCCACCAGGATCGCTCCCTGTGGGACCGGGCCGCCATATCGGAGGCCTCCGACCTGCTGGAGAGGGCTCTGCGCCGGCACCAACCCGGGCCCTACCAGGTGCAGGCCGCCATCGCTTGCCTGCACGGTGCGGCGGAGAGCGACGCCGGGACCGACTGGAAGCAGATAGTCGACCTGTATCGCATCCTGGAGCAGATGACGCCGCTGCCGGTGGTGCAGGTCAACCGGGCGGTGGCGGAGGCGAAGGTCTTTGGAGCGGAGGCAGGCCTGGAGGTGCTGGGTGCGGTGCGGGGGATGGACGACTGGCACCTCTACTGGTCCACGCGGGCGGAGCTGCTGTGGGAGTCGGGGGACCGGACAGGCGCCGAGGCCGCTCTCCGGCGCTCCCTGGACTGCTCGATGAACGACACCGACCGCCGCTTCCTCGAGCGCCGGCTGGTCGAGGTCGCTGCCGGGGACACAGATGTGGGACGGGAAGCGCCACGCCGATAGGGTTGTTGACTCTGGCCATGAGCGGCTTTCCAGTTCCTCTCTCGATTCTCGACCTCGCCTCCACCGGCGGAGGAGCCGCCTCAGCCGATGCCCTGGAAGGCACCACTCGCCTGGCCCGGGCCGCCGATCGGCTGGGCTATCACCGTTTCTGGGTGGCCGAGCACCACAACATGCCCATCGTCGCCTCCACCACCCCGCCGGTGCTCATGGCTCACCTGGCGGCCGTGACCGACCGCATACGGGTGGGATCGGGCGGGGTGATGCTGCCCAACCATCCACCTCTGGTGGTGGCCGAGCAGTTCGCCCTCCTGGAGGCGCTGTACCCGGGGAGGATCGACGTGGGGATCGGACGCGCCCCCGGCACCGACCCGGTGACGGCGGCGGCGCTGCGCCGCGGCGCCGACACGCTCGATGCCCGGGAGTTCCCCCAGCAACTCGTCGACCTGATGGGTTTGCTGGGCGACGTCCGGGAGGGCTCCCGCCTCCACGGACGATTCCGAGCCACGCCTGAAGCGACCAGTTACCCACCCGTGTTCCTCCTGGGCTCCTCCGGTTTCAGCGCCCAGCTGGCAGGGGTCCTGGGCCTTCCCTTCGTCCAGGCTCACCACTTCGACATGGGCGGGACCGACGAGTCCCTTCGCCTCTACCGGGAGCGGTTTCGCCCCAGTCCGGCACTGGAGGAGCCCTATCCGATCGTGAGCGTGAACATGGTGGCGGCCGACTCGCTCGAGGAGGCGCACCGCCTGTCGCTGCCCGGTCGCCTGGTGAAGTTCTGGCTGCGGACCGGGCGCCCGGTCCGGCTGCTGTCGGTGGGCGAGGCGGAAGAGCATCCCGACCTGGAGGCGGCGCTGGCGTTGCCGACGGGGGCGGTGATGGGGACCGCCTCCCAGGTCGTAAAGGGACTGGAGGAGCTGCGTCGACGAACGAATGCGGCCGAGCTGATGACGACCGACACGACGGCCGATTACGAGGAGCGAATCCGGAGCCTGGAGCTGGTGGCCAAGGAGATCGGTCTCCCCTCCCCGCCCACTTGACGTCTCGCGCATCGCCTGCGGCCTATTGGCCGCAGACGATGCGCGAAAACGAGTCAGGGCGGGCGCTAGGCTCGCCCGGCGATGACACCGATCGGGATCCACCACGTCCAGCTGGCGATGCCGGCGGGTGGAGAAGATGCGGCAACGGCGTTCTATTCCGGCCTCTTGGGGATCCCCCGGGTCCCCAAGCCCTCGCATCTGGCGAGGCGGGGCGGTTGCTGGTTCGAGTCGGGATCGGTGCGCATCCATCTGGGAGTGGAACCGGACTTCCGGCCCGCCCGCAAGGCCCATCCTGGCCTGGTGGTGGAGGATCTGGCGGCGATACGGGACCGGCTGGAGCGATCCGGTGCCGAGGTGACCCTGGATCAGCCCCTGCCCGGCTTCGACCGCCTGTACGTCTCCGATCCGTTCGGCAACCGCATCGAGCTGCTCCAGCCTCTCCTCTGACCTCGGGTCCGTGACATCGGGTCCCGGGCGCGCCACCATGGCATCCGACCTGCACTCCGAAGGAGGAGACATGGCAACGGCCATCGTGGCATACCTCGTGGTGGGACTGCTGATCGGGTTGGTGATCCGGCTCGCCGGCGGCGAGGTCGTCGGCCTCGCCGGATCGGTGGGAGCGGGCGGGGCCGGTGGCCTCATCGGCGGCGTAGTCGCCAACCTGCTCTTCTCCGACGGGGTGGAGCTCGACATCGCCGGATGGCTGGGCAGCATCGTGCTGGCCATCGTGGTGGTCCTGGTGCTGCGTGTGGCCCGGCGCTCCGAAGGGGAGGGCACTCCCCCCGGCTGACATCGGCTGCTGCTCCGGTCCCCCGGAGGAGCCGGGGATGCGGTGGCGGCCAGGCTGGAACCCGCCGGGCCCGTGATGCGTCTACAGCCGGTCGAAAGTCCGAGCGTCCCTGGAGGTTGCTCCCCATGTCCTCTCGTTCCCCTATGGCAGTCCTGGTAGTGCTGCTGCTGGCTGCCTGTGCCACGAACTCGGATTCCGGTGCTTCCGCCCCGGAGACGGTTCCCGGGGATCCTTCCCTTCCCGCCACCACCCAGCCGCTGCCCGTCACGACCGCCACCACTACCCCGGACGACGATCTGGCGCGTGCCTCCCAGGCATTCCTGACCTGGGTCGACCATCTGGCGGAGGGGGATCATCAGGCCGCGTGGGACGCCATGGCCCCCGCCTCGCAGACGGCGGTAGGCGAGGAGGTGTTCTTCGACAGCATGGTGTTCGAGATGTCGGAAGGATGGGGTTCGTGGTCGGCTGCCGGGGATATCGAGTTCCGACTCGAGACCGACGGGAGCGGGCGGACGCTCCTGTGGGTCTCGGGGACGATCAGCCCGGAGGGGATGACCGAGGAGCGGGAGGTGGCGGTCCCGATCGTCGAATCCGATGGTGGGTATCTGGTCTCCCCCTTCGAGGGCCCCGGGGACGGGAGCGGATAGGACACCCGTACCCTGTCCGTGACATGATCACCGTGGGCATATCCCGGCTCCCGCCCGAGGGCATGGATGACGGCGAGTACCTGGACCGCCTGATGGCAGACGGCTTCGAGGCGGTGGAGCTTCCCTTCGTAACGGACTTCCCCTGGAAGGAGAAGCGTTGCGCCGCCTTCGGGAAGGCGGCGGCCGAGCGGGGAGTGCGGGTATCGGTCCACGCTCCCTACTTCGCCACTCTCACCCCCCAGGACCCCGATCGGGGTGCTCAGTGCCTGGCTGCCCTGGAACACACGATGAAGCTGGGTAGGGAGCTGGGCGCTCCCATCATCGTCGCCCACGGCGGTGCCACCCACGATGAGGAACCCGGGGAGCTGATGGAGCGGATCAACCAGCGCCTGGAGAGGATCGCCCCCAAGGTGGAGAGCCTGGGCGTGGGCCTGGGACTGGAGACGGCCGGCCGGGACGGAGCCTGGGGCACCCTGGGAGACATCGCGCTGGTGGCGTCCCGTTTCTCCTTTGTCCGTCCGGTGGTCGACTGGGCCCACCTCCACGCCGCTACCCGGGGGGGCCTGACGTCCCGGGATGCCTATGCCCAGGTCCTGGGGTTCCTCACGTCCCGGTTCCCCGCCTGGATGGTCGACCCCCTGCACTGTCATTTCACCGACAACCTGGTGGGGGAGAGGGGGGAGGTGCGACACCTCCCCTACGGGGAGGGGACCCTCCGGGTGGGCCCACTGGTGGAAGCCGCCCATGCCATCGACCTGAGCCTGGTGATGATCTCCGAGGCGCGGGAGGAGGAGAGCCACCTGGCCATCGCCGCCGAAGCGCGGGAGACCATGGAGCGGATGGAAGCCGCCTCCGCCCGCAGGATCGACTCGAGCCGGGTCGCGTTTCCCGCCGTCGTGCGGGCGGAGCCGGACGGGGAGCGGTACCGGGCCCAGGTGAGCTCACCCCTGTCGCTCTCCAACCTGGACAAGCCGTTCTTCCCCGACGGGTACACCAAGGGAGATCTGGTCCAGTACTACGCTTCTGTGGCCGACGTCCTGCTGCCCCACCTGGAGGACCGTCCGCTCTCCATGTCCCGCTATCCGGAGGGGATTGCAGGTCCCCAGTTCTACGAGAAGCGGGCGCCGGGGCACCAGCCAGAGTGGATGGCCACCACCCCGGTCCCGTCCGACTCCCAGGGCGGGGTGATCGAGTTCCTCCTGGCGGACCGCAAGGAGTCGCTCATGTGGTTCGCCAACATGGCGTGTGTGGAGTTCCATCCATTCCACTCCCGGGTGGGCACCCTCGAGTACCCCGACTACGCCATCTTCGATCTCGACCCCGCCGAGGGAGCCGAATGGGCCCAGGTTGTGGCCGGAGCGAAGCTGGTGGACGTGGCGCTGCGCCAGCTGGGACTGGCCGGGTACGCCAAGCTGTCGGGGGCGAGGGGCATGCACGTCTATGTGCCGCTGGAACCCGTCCACAGCTTCGAGCGCGTCCGGAGGTTCGTGGGCGAGGTGGGCAGGTACCTGGTGGCTGCCAACCCCGATGACCTGACGATGGAGTGGGACAAGCCCCGCCGTGCCGGGAAGGTCTTCGTGGATCACAACCGCAACGCCTCCGGCCAGACGATCGCCTCGGTCTACTCGGTTCGACCCCGGCCCGGGGCCCCGGTGTCTGCTCCCCTCCGATGGGAGGAGGTCGGCACCATCCGCAATGGCGACATCACCATCGCCAACCTGTGGGAGCGCCTGCAGCGGCACGGGGATCTGTTCAAGCCGGTGCTGGGGCCCGGCTACCGCCTGGACCAGGCGGAGGAGGCCCTCGGCATCGCCGCCGGTTAGCTCAGCCGGCGGACCGCCGTCGTAACCTGGAGGGAAGCTAGGGTCCGGTCGATGGTCACGACGCTCGCTCGCCGGCATCAGGATGACCTGGTCGACCTCCTCCGGGCCGGCCGGGTGATGGTCCTGACCGGAGCGGGAATGTCCACCGACTCCGGGATCCCCGACTACCGGGGGGACGGGCGGCGGCTGCGCCGGGTGCCGGTCACCTATCAGGAGTTCGTCCGCGATCCTGTCGCCCGGCGCCGCTACTGGGCGCGGAGCCATGCCGGATGGCACCGGGTCGCTCGCGCCCGTCCCTGCCCGGCGCACCACTCCGTGGCAGAGATGGAGGAGGCGGGCCTCATCACCGGGGTCGTCACCCAGAACGTGGACGGGCTCCACACCGCCGCCGGGTCCCGCCGCGTGCTGGAGCTGCACGGCTCGCTCAGCCGCACGGTGTGCCTGGGGTGCGGCGACCGGCGCAGTCGCCTGGAATTGCACCATCGCCTGGAGGCCGCCAATCCCCATTTCGAGCGACAGAAGGTGGAGGCGGCGCCGGACGGGGACGCCGAGCTGCCCGACCACCTGGTGGATGGATTCACCGTCGTGGACTGCCTGGAGTGCGGGGGTCTCCTCAAGCCGGACGTGGTGTTCTTCGGCGAGAACGTTCCCCGTGCGAGGGTGACCTCCGCCTATGACTGGCTGGAGGGCTCCCTGGCTCTGCTGGTGTTGGGCTCGTCGCTGACGGTCATGTCCGGATACCGCTTCGTGCTGGCGGCGCACCGGGACGGCAAGCCCGTGGCGATCGTCAACCGCGGCTCCACCCGGGGAGACGGCCAGGCGTCCGTCCGGGTGGACGGCAACCTCTCCAGGGTGCTGGGTGAGCTGACTACCAGCCTCCCCCGACCGTTTTCGCGCATCATCTGAGGCCCATGGGCGGCAGATGATCCGCGAAAACGGTGGGGGTCGCCTCGGCGATCAGGTGCATGGCTTCCTCCGTGACCTCGTCGAGAGGTCGCCCGGCGTCGATGCGCTCGAAGCGGTGGACCGCTCCGGCCTGCGCCGCGTACATGCGGGCCTCCCGGTCGAGATAGTCGGGTGACGCCTCTCCCTTACGGGAGTGCAGGACGCGGCCGGAGGCGTCCAGGAAGATGACCAGGTCGGGTCGGGGGAACAGTCCCCTCATGAGACGGTGGTAGACGCGTTCGGGGAGTCGGCGGTGGGAGCGACCGGGGTCGAGGGTCCCGGCGTCCAAGAGGACGTGGCGGTCGTAGATGACCAGGTAGCCCCGCGCCTGATAGGCGAGGGAGATGAGCTGGCGGTACCAGGCTTCCGCCAGCCGGTTCGCCAAACGGGCTGCCACCCAGAGGGCGGACCGCTTCCGCCCCGAGTACTCGTAGTCGGCGGCGGGGATGCGGCCGGGTTCGGTTCCTCCCGAGGCTTCCCCGCCGGTCCTGCGTCGATGGGAACGCCTTCTCAGGCCGAGCATGAGGCGGGAGGTGGGGAGGAGATGGTCTCCCGACTGGGCGCTCATCCCCATGTACATGTACCGGGTCCGCAGCCGGGGATCGGCGCATAGCCGGCGGGCGACGCTGGTTTTACCGGCGCCGTCTCCGCCGACGAGGGCCACGGTCGTCACGGCTGGCCCCCGGATTTGCGGCACATGAAGATGTTCTCGTCGTCGAGCAGACCGAACCGCTTGCGGGTCGCATCGTCGATCTCCGATCCGAAGTCGACGCTCACGTCGAACCCTGCCGAGGAGAGTCGATCGCGGAGGTCGAATCCATACAGACGCACATGGGTGGTCTCGCCGAAGGCGGCTTCGCGGGCGGCAGCGGTCACGATCGTGGCATCCTCGTACGTGGGTCGGTCCGGCCGGATGGGAACCGAGATCAGGGCCCACCCTCCCGGCTTGAGGACCCGGTGGATCTCGGAGATGGCCGCCCTGTCGTCCTCAATGTGCTCCAAGACGTGCACGCAGATCACCGCATCGAAGCTGCCGTCTGTCACCGGCACGGCCGTGAGGTCCATCCTCATCGAGGCATGGGGGCGGTGGACGATGTCGCCTGCCACATAGTTCAGGTTGGCCATCCGGACCAGGCGACGGGAGACGGCGTACTTGGGTGATACATGGAGGACTGCCAGCCGATCGGTGAAGAGGTTCGTCCTGTCCTCCAGATACAGCCACAGCCGACGGTGACGCGCCTTGGCGTTGCAGCGGGGGCAGTAGCCCTTGCGGCGGCCCCGCAGTGAGAACCCTCCCCGAGTGAAGGCACGGAGGTGCCAGCCACAGCAGGGACAGACGTAGCGGCGGCCCAGGAACGGGAGAGCGCGAACCGCCAGCAGCAGGTCGACGATCCTCACTGAGGTGGGGTGGCGGGTGAGCCGGAATATGTCAGGTAGCGAGGGTCTCCTCATGTCGTTCGGGAAGGGGCCGTGCGAGGGGGAGCTCCCGTCATCTTGCGCCGACGCTTTCGACGCTGTCCCGGGGAGACAACGGTCCAGGCCACCCGCCGGAGGTCACTCAAGAAGGGCATCGGGTCGCTCCAGGAGAACAGGGCGAAGGCCTTCTTCCCCCGCCAGGATCGCAGCCATTCCCCCAGGGTGAGATCGCCCCTTCTCCAGTAGTAGATCGCCGACTGGAGGTCGCGGCGGAGGTGGACCCACTTGGCGCCTCCGTAGGCCTGCTCCCGGTCGGCCGGGAGCGGAAGCCCCAGGAGGTCGCAGTACATGGTGTAGAGAAGCTCGACCCCTCCGGCCTCGGCGATGGCGGAGCGGCCGGTGGGCCGCCCTACGTTCGGCTCCACGATGAACTGGCGCCCATGACGCTCGTCCAGCTTGAACTCGACATAGCCGAGACCCCGGTATCCGACGCTCTCGAACAACCGGATCGTCTCCTCCCGCACCTCGTCGGAGCGGACCTCGACACCGAACGAGCTCTTTCCTACATGGGGTGGCCACTGCCGCAGCTTCCTCGCCACGAACGTGACCACGGGCCGGCCGGTCCGGTCGAAGTAGCAGTTGCAGGAGTAGAGGTTGGAGTCGGGACCGGCGATCCATTCCTGAACGATCAGCGCCTCGCTGAAGGTGTGGAAGCGGTCGTAGAGGTCATACAGCTCCTCCAGGTCGGAGACCTTGAAGGCACTCACCATGCAGTTCTTCTCCCACAGGCGTGTGGCGCTGTTGGCAGGCTTGAGGATTACCGGGAAGCGGAGCGCGGCGGCCACCGCATCCAGCTCGTCCCGGGAGCGGAGGAAATGGGTGGGCGGGATCGGAAGCCCCGCTTCCTGGGCGTGGCGGTAGAAGCGGGTCTTGTCCATGAGCATCTCCACGACATCGTGGGGAGGGAGGGCGATGTGGTACCACTCCGCCAGCCGGTCCCGGAAACGCGAGACGACGAGCACGTTCTGATCCTCGCACGGGAAGAGGACGGCCCGCTTGCCCAGCTTTCGGCCCAGCGCCTCCAGAGCAGGGATCAGGTCGTCGGAGCGGGTGTCGGCGAACCGGATCTCCCGGCAGACATTGGTCCGGCAGGCGTCGTTGGTGGGGTCCTTGGCGAATGCGTAGACCGGAACTCCCCGTCCGTGGAGAATCCGGGCCGCCTGGAGGCCCTGCATGCTGTCGAGACCGACCAGCACCGCGGGAGTCTCATGGAGATCGGGCCGTCGACTCATCGTCCGCCTCCGGACCGGGTCCGCAGCCGGTCAACTGTTCCCTTCACGAGCCGGGTGCGGGCGATCCGGGGATAGAGACTCCAGAATCCCCACCGCAGCAGCGGATTCGGCACGAGGGCATAGGTAGCCGGGAAGCGGACCACATCGCCGCCGTAGCCCAGCTTGTAGAACGAATGCGACCGGCGCAGCGATTCGGTGAGGGACTCCCCCCGCAGGACCAGGTCCGCCGCCCGCGGGTCGATCCCCTCCAGGTCGTAGTAGCGGAAGCCGTGTTCCTTCGCCCAGCGGATGGATGTCCACTCCATCACGTAGTTGGGTCCCAGGTTCCCTTGTTCACCCGTCCAACCGCTGTTCTTGGCGACCACGCGGTTGCCGAACGCCACCACGAGTTGGGCGCTGATGGGGCTGCCCTGGTACTCGGCCATGAGGAGATGGAGAAGGCCGCGGGGATGGTATGTCTGCCACAGCCGGACGAAATGGTCGAGGGGGTGGGGTACGAATCCCTGGCGGCGACCGGTCGCCTGGACCAGGCGGTAGAAGGACTCCAGATCGTCCTCCGATCCGATCCGCCCCTCGATCCCGCTTCGGATCCCGTGTCTCACGAAGCGGCGGTGGTTCTTCCTCATGCCGGCCAGTATCTGCTCGAGCTCCTGATCCAGGTCGATCTGGACGGTGGCGACGGGTGCCACCGACGTCCCGCTCACCCGGTATCCCTCCGCCTCCAGCCAGGGGATGAACCTCTCCCCGTCGTTGGGCGGCTGGACGGAGAGGTGGCGTATCCGGTAGCGGTCGACGAGTTGCCTGATGCCTTCCAGCAGAACCCGGTCGACAGCATCGTCCGGCGGATTCGAGACGGGTCCCTTGGGGATGTAGGCAACGGCGTTCCGGAGCGGAAGCGGGCGGATGAAGGCCTGCGCCCCTCCGGCGATCTCCTCACCCCGCCGCACCAGGACCCGCACCGGGTCCCAGCCCTCGGTGGCCTTCACCTGGCCCCACAACGTGGTCTGGACGTGGCTGCCTTCCGGTGCCTGCTGCACGAAGGTGTCCCACGATGGATCGTGCCGCGCTTGGGAGAACTCCAGGCGATACCCGGAATCGCTCTCCTGTCCGGCTCCGGGCGGACGTCGGCGGCGCAGGCCCAGGGACTCCCTCCTGGTCACGATCACTGGGGGAGGGGTTCGCGACGGTAGGCGGCGGCCTCTGCCTCGATCGCCTCCCGGGTGCCCACCAGGTCGAAGACGTGGTCCAGCGGAGCGATGTCTCCGTCCACCGCGTCGGCCCGACGGTGCTCTGCCAGAGCGGCCAGGGTGGCTTCCATGCTGCTGATGGCGGCCCGCATGGCTTGATTGGCGAAGATCACGAGGCGGAAGCCCATCTCGGAGAGCCGTGCCGTGCTGAAACTGGGGAACAGCGTGGGGACCGCCACGAGCGGGACCGTTCCCACGCCTCGCCACTGGTCGAGGAAGGCGGTGATCTCCTGCAGCGACTTGTCGCGGGAGTGGATGAGGATGGCGTCTGCCCCTGCCTCCACGTAGGCGTCCGCCCGCTTGCAGGCCTCCGCCACGCCATGTCCGGCTATCAGCGCCTCCACCCGGGCGATGAAGACGAACTGGGGGTCCTCCTGGGCGGCCTTGCCGGCCGCGATCCGGCTGGCCTGGTCGTCCACGGGGATGAGATCCCGCAACACCGAGTCGTCGAGCAGGCTGTTGCGCTTGGGGAACAGGTTGTCCTCGATGCAGATCCCGGCGATCCCGGCTCGCTCGTACTCGCGCACGGTCCGGACCACGTTCCCCAAACCGCCGAAGCCATTGTCGCAGTCGGCCACTACCGGCAGGGTCGTGGCCGAGTCGATCCGCACGGCCGCGGCCAGCGCCTCGCTCATCGTCACCAGGTTCAGGTCGGGCACGGCGTGGGTCATGGTGGATACGCCGAAGCCGCTCACCCACACGGCATCGAAGCCGTTCTGCTCGATGAGTCGGGCGCTCATGGCATCGTGGGCGCCGACCGCCGTCAGCGCATCCGATCCCTCCAGCCCCTGCCGCAATTCCCTTCGTTTCTCGTCCATCCGTCCCATGTCCAGAGCTCCCTCAGTCGTCGTCACTTCCCGCCCGTTCAGATCAGCCGTTCCTCAGCCGTGCATTCCTGGTCCAGCCTCCCCTCCAGGTAGGCGTCGATCACCTGGGCGGCCCGTCTCCCGATCAGCTCCTGTGATTCGACCGCCATGCCCCCGATATGGGGGCTCAGGATGACGTTGGGGCGTCCCGCCAGAGGTGAGAGCACTCCCTCGCCTTCCTTCTCGTGTACGTCGAGGGCGGCAGCAGCCAGCGTGCCGGCGTCCAGGGCACGGGCCAGGGCGCTCTCGTCGACCACTCCGCCTCGGGCCGTGTTGACGAGGATCCCCCCCGGTGGCATGCGGTCCAGCTCCGCGTCTCCGATGAGGCCCGTGGTCCGGGGGGTCAGCGGGGTGTGGACGGTCAGGACCTCGGCCTGGCCGACCACCGTGTCGAAGTCGGCCATGGTGATTCCCTTCTCCGCCAGCGCCTCGGCCCGTTCGGTGGTGGGATGCTCCACGCACCCGAGCACGCGCATCCCCAGGAGGGCGCCCATCTCCCCGACCCGGCGGCCGATCCGTCCCGCTCCCACCACGCCCATCACCTTCCCCGAGATCAGGTGGCCGCCCAGCTCATGCTTCGGCCATCGCCCTCGTTGCAGGTGGGCATCAGCCTCCACGATGCGTCTGGATAGGGCCAGGACCAATCCCAGGGTGAACTCCGCCACCGCCTGGGAGGAAGGTCCGGGGACTCGAACAACCCGGATTCCACGCTCGCGGCAATGCTCGAGGTCGATATTGTCGAAGCCGGAGCCGGCCCGGATGAGCAGCTGCAGCCCGGGGGCGGCTTCCATGACGGACGCGCTGATGTCCACGCCGCTCCGGAAGATCAGGGCCTCCCGGTCCCGAACGAGCTCCCTCAGACGTTCCGGCTCCTGATAGCCGAGGACGACGTCGTGGTGGTTGCGCAGCGCGTGCACGGCTTCTTCCGCGATGGGGCTGGCGAGTATCACCCTCACGACGCCCACCGGCTGCTCAGACGGCCGTCAGCCAGCCGACCAGCGCGCACTCGCAGAATGCGCACGTGTTTCCCAGACCCCACTTTGCCTCCCAGTTGTCGATCCCCGTGCAGGACCGCCGGCCATCAATATATGGGCACACCCCCGCACCGACAAGGGGTGATCATCAAGAATTCTCCCACCGACCCGTTTTAGCGCATCATCTGCGGCCCATAGGCCGCAGATGATGCGCGAAGACGGTGGTTGGGGGGTGGGGGATCAGGCGGTTCCGAAGCGCGCTTCGAAGCGCTCCGCTTTGCGAATCACCTCGGCGGGGAGAGCCAGCAGCTTCTCCTGCAGCTCGGAGGCCCGGGAGTCCAGTCCCTCCAGCTCGGCGATGTTCCACTGTCGCAGCAGGGGCATGAGGACATGGTCGTGGTGCACCCTCAGGTTGTACACCCCCGCCCGGGCGATCTCGATCGAGCGGCGCAGGAACCCGGGGATCCCGACACCGGGCATCTGGAAGTTCCTCATCGTCCGCAGGATCCCCTCCAGCGCGATGGCGGGGTGGAGCTCCAGCATCCTCTGCATCACGCCCCGGTAGAACATGAAATGGTGGTTCTCGTCCGAGGCGATGTTGCGCATCAGCTCGAAGGCGGTCTCGTCCTCGGTGATCTTGCCGGTGTTGCGGTGGGAGACGCGGGTGGCAAGCTCCTGGGCCGAGGTGTACGCGAAGAGCTCGGCCAGATGGGTGAAGTCGGGCTGGTAGCCGGCCTGCATGGTGGCCATGCGGTCATCCTCCAGTTCCACCGGGTCGCAGTTGCGGCTCGTGAGCAGGTAGGAGCGGATGGCGATCGAGTGCTGCGCCTCCTCCGCCGTCCACAGCCCGTTCCACTCCCGCCAAACCGATCCCTGTGGCAGGTGGCGTTCCAGGATCTGGTGGTAGTAGGGCAGGTTGTCCTCGGTCAGGAGGTTGAGCACGAGCGAGGTCCGGGCCCGGGGGTTGATGGTGGCCTGAGACTCCTCCCACGGCTCCTTGGCGAAGCTCCGTCCCTCCTCCCAGGGGATGAAGTCGTGGAAGTACCACGGGCGGCGCCGCTGGCGGTGCTGCTCCAGCAGCTCGGCGACGGTCGGTTCCAGAGCCTCGACCAACTCGAAGTGCTCGTTGTGAGCCATCGGGGGTTCCTCGGGTGGGGTGCGATACGGCCGGAGCGTCGCCCCGGCCCTTGGGAGTTAGACCCAACCGGGCCCCGCTTCGTTACAGAGATCGGCACGGCCGCCCCCATTCGGATACCGTATCGGCATGGATCTCTATGCCAGGGTCAACAT
>JBKHJQ010000378.1:0-3061 GCA_046538055.1 Actinomycetota bacterium | reverse complement strand
GCCGGCGATGAAGCCCGCCACCGGCTTGTCCATCTCCTCGGCCACGAACCGGGCCGCCTCCTCCTCGGCGGTCCCGCCGATCTCCCCGATCATGATCGCCCCCTCCGTGTCGGGGTCGGCCTGGAACATGGCGAGCACATCCACGAAATCCGTCCCGTTGACGGGGTCGCCCCCGATGCCTACGGCGGTGGTCTGGCCCAGGCCCAGGCGGGTGAGCTGATGGACCGCCTCGTAGGTGAGGGTGCCGGACCGGGACACCACCCCGATGCGGCCCGGCTGGTGGATGTAGCCGGGCATTATGCCGATCTTGCATTGCTGGGGGGTGATCACCCCGGGGCAGTTGGGTCCCACCAGGCGGGTCCTCTTGCCTTCCAGATAGCGCTTGGCCAGCACCATGTCCACCACCGGGATGCCTTCGGTGATGGCCACAACCAGGTCCAGCCCGGCGTGGGCGGCTTCCATGATGGCGTCGGCGGCGAACGGGGGCGGGACGTACACCACGGAGGCGGTGGCCCCGGTGGCGTCGACCGCCTCCTCCACGGAGGCGAACACGGGCAGCTCCACCCGGTACGAGTCGTCCCGGCCGGGAACGCCGGATCGGTCGGTGTCACCCTCGAAGACCTCGGTGGTGCCGGCCCGGGTGGGATGGACGGCGCCCACCATCCGGGTGCCGTAGGCGATGGCCTTGTCGGTGTGGAACCGGCCGGCCGATCCCAGCCCCTGGACGAGGACCTTGGTGTCTTTGTCTACGAGGATGCTCATCGGGGGCTTCCCTCCGGTCGACCGTGGTGAGTGGTGAGTGGTGAGCTCTGGGTCCCGCCCCGCGCGGTGCGATCGACCTCCGCCTGCAGACGTCCGCTGACATGCGGGAGGCTTTGAGACGCGGCCCGGGCCTCACGCGAGGCGTGGGGAAGATGAAGCGCTGGCCCCGCCGGCTTCGACCCATCACTCCAAACACAGGACCCAGAACCGTGAGCGAAGCGCGGCATCATGACACCAATCTCACTATCTGTTCTGCTCCGTCCTTCATGTCGTCGGCGGTGACGACGTCCAGGTCGGATTCCCTCAGGATCTGCTTCCCTTCCTCGACGTTGGTTCCCTCCAGGCGGACCACCAGCGGGACCTGCAGGCCGACGCGTTCCACCGCCTCGATCACGCCCGTGGCGATCGTGTCGCAGCGCATGATCCCCCCGAAGATGTTGACGAAGATCCCCTTCACCTTGGGATCCTGGGTGATTATCGAGAAGGCGGTCGCCACCTGGTCGGCGTTGGCTCCGCCCCCCACGTCCAGGAAGTTGGCGGGCTCGCCGCCCACGTGCTTGATGGTGTCCATGGTGGCCATGGCCAGACCGGCCCCGTTCACCAGGCAGCCGATGTCGCCGTCCAGGTTGATGTAGGACAGACCGGCCGCCTTGGCGTCCAGCTCGGCAGGGTCCTCCTCGGTCTCGTCCCGCATCTCGACGATGTCGGGGTGGCGGAAGAGGGCGTTGTCATCGAAGGCCATCTTGCCGTCCAGGGCCATCACCTCACCGTCCGAGGTGACCACCAGGGGGTTGATCTCGATCAGGTCGGTGTCGAGCTCCATGGCTGCCCTGGCCAGAGCCTTCACGAAATGGTTGAAGTTGCGGGCCGCGGCGCTCTCCAGGCCCAGGTCCCGGGCCAGGGCGTTGGCCTGGAAGTCGGCCAGGCCGACGGCCGGATCGATGACCTGGCGGAGGATCCTCTCGGGTGTCTCCTCCGCCACCCGCTCGATCTCCACGCCGCCCTCGGTGGACGCCATGACGATGTTGCGGCTCACCGACCGGTCGAGGAGTATCGACAGGTAGAGCTCCCGGGCGATGTCGATGCCCTGCTCGACGTAGAGGCGGTTGACCTGCTTGCCCTCCTCACCGGTCTGGACCGTGACGAGGGTGGAGCCCAGCATCTGGGAGGCCAAGGACCGAACCTCCGCCTCGGCGGCTTCCACGCCGCCCTCGATGCCGGACGTGACGACGTTGACGCCGTTCACATCCGGGTGCTCCTTGAACGTTCCCTTGCCTCTGCCGCCGGCGTGGATCTGGGACTTGACCACCACCACGGGGTTGCCGGTCTCCTCGATGAGAGGCCGTACCGCCGCCACCGCCTCATCGACCGAGGTGGCTACCCGGCCCTGGGGGACGGCGATCCCCCGAGCGGCCATCAGCTCCTTGGCCTGGTACTCGTGGATCTTCATGGAGAGGGACGGTAGCGCGCTCGCCGGCCGGCCCCGCGAGGGCCACCCGGATCGACTACCCGGGGGTGGCCGCGCCGTACAACGCTCGTCGACCGGGCCGCGAGGACTCCTCGGCGCCTGCCCGGCCGGCCGCCACGGCCTCACCGTCCGGGGCGGCGTGGGGCTGGGAGATGTCCACGGGAGCCGTGAACGTGAACTCGGTGAAGCCGGCCTGACGCCGGTACGCCAGGTCCCCGCCCATGCCGTGGGCGAGCTGGCGGCAGATCCAGAGTCCCAGGCCGATGGATGAGTTGTCGCGGCGCCCGGAGGTGGAGCGGCGATAGGGGAGGAAGATCGTGTGCTCGTCCTCGGGCGGTACGCCCTCGCCGTCGTCGCGGACCGTCACGGCAACCCTGTCGCCCACCTTCCTGGTGGCGACGGTGATGTTCGGCCCTCCGTAGCGGAGGGCATTGGAGACCAGATTGCGGACGATCTGTCGGACCCGGAGAGGATCGGCGCTGGCCGGGGGAAGGTCGTCGGAGAGAACCAGGCCGACCTCGTCCTCGGTTCCTCCGAACCGGCGGGTGGTCGTGGCCACCTCGTGGTTGATGTCCACCGCCTCGGTGTGGAGGGACAGGGCATCCCTTTCCATGCGGGACACCGTGAGGAGATCCTCCACTATCTCGTTGGCGTCGAGGGCCTGGGTGTTGGCCATGGCGATCAACTCCCTCGCCTCGGCCGGCTCCAGGTCCTCCATGGTGGAGACCACGTCGGTCATGCCCAGCACCCCGGTGAGGCTGTTGCGGAGCTCGTGGCTGACCGTCCCCAGCATCTGGGACCGGTTGGCGTCGAGGCGGCCCAGCCAGCGAC
>JBKHJQ010000377.1:0-3111 GCA_046538055.1 Actinomycetota bacterium | reverse complement strand
GTCCACCGCTGGAAGCCTGGCCGTGTACCGATCGGTGATCGACGGCCCGGGACCACCTCCCCATGTCCACAGTCACGAGGACGAGACGATCTTCGTGCTGGCGGGCATGATCGAAGCGGACTGCGGCGACGAGACCTTCAGGGCCACCGAGGGAGACCTCATCTTCCTCCCGCGCGGGTTCATGCACACGTTCCGATCACTGGACGGCCCGGCCGAGATACTCTTCCTGGTCACGCCGGGCAGACTCGACGAGTTCTTCGCGGAGCGGGACCGGCTGCTGGCCGAGGGGGCCGACAGGAGCGACATCGCCAAGCTCGCCTCCTCCTACTTCTGAGCCGGTGCCAGCCGATCCGCGGCCCCCTGGGGCCGCGGCCATCGGACCGGTTCGATCCCATACACGACTCGTCCGACCATTGCCTCGCCGGTGGTTTCGCTCAGTGGACGACGTCGTAGACGAGCTTCTCGATCCCGTTGGGGTAGGTCTCGTTGTCGATCAGTCTCAGCATCTGCTTGGCCTTGTCCGTGTCGCTGAACATCCGCTTGCCGGCGCCCAGCAGCAGAGGGAAGACCAGCAAGTGGTAGCGGTCGATTAGGCCGACGTCGGAGAGGTTGCGGCTGAGAGTGGCGCTGCCGTGGATGATGATGGGACCACCCCCGCCTTGTTTCAGATCGGCGACCTCGTCCAGCGAGCGGAGGATTGTGGTCTCCCCCCAGTTCGAGACCAGGTCGCCGTCCTGAAGCGTGGTCGAGACCACGTACTTGGGCATGGCGTTGTAGTCGGCGAAGTCGTCCATCTCGGGCCAAACCGGGGCGAAGGCCTCATAGCTGACCCGGCCCATCATCATGGCCGACGCTTCCTTCTGCTCCCGGTCCTTGATCTCGTAGGCGTCCTCCACGAACTCGAGGTCCTGGAACGTCCAGCCTGCGCTTCGATGGACCTCCGCATCGCCGCCTCCGGGGGAGTCGACGACGCCGTCCAGCGAGACAAAGGCGGTGTAGATCAGGGTGCGCACTGGCGGTCTCCCTTCATGGGGGTTTCGGTTACTCGTTGCCACGTCGAACAGAGCCACGCCGGATCGACACGCTTCACCAGAAGAGGCGCATCAGCGGGTAGCCGCAGGCGACCCGAGGGCGGCCGCGGCCGTAGGAGCCTTTGGGTACTCGCCCGGGGCTGAGACCAACCGGAGCTCCCGGGGGACGATTGGCCTACGCTCCGGTGCCCCACCACCGAAGTCGAGGGCCACGAGGAGGCTGTGACATGAGGATCGGGATCACGCCTATGGACTTCACCAGCCCCGACCCGATCGGCGGCCGACTGGCTGAGACCGTCACGATCGCCGAGGAGATCGGCGTCCACAGCACCTGGTACATGGACCATCTGTTTCAGGTTCCCGTCGTGGGCCCCGCCTCGGATCCGTTGCTGGAGGCGTACACGGCTCTGGCATGGACTGCCGGTATCACTTCCAGGGTGCATCTCGGAGCGCTGGTCACGGCCGTGCCCTACCGCCACCCGGGGATGCTCCTGAAGGCAGTGACCACCCTCGACGTGCTTTCCGGAGGTAGGGCCTGGCTCGGGCTGGGTGCGGCATGGAACGGCGATGAGGCGCAGTCGCTGGGGATTCCGTTTCCTCCGCTCACCGTCCGCTACGAACAGCTGGCCGATGCCCTTCGCCTGGCCCACCACATGTTCGCGGGCGAGGTCATCCCCTTCCAGGGCACCCATCACTCGCTTCCCCGGCCCCTCAACCAGCCGCTCCCCATCCGACGCCCGCCGATCCTCATCGGAGGCGGGGGCGAGCGCAGGACCCTGCCCCTGGTCGCCCGTTACGCCGACGCCACCAACGTCTTCGAGCACCAGGTTGCAGACAAGCTCGACGTGCTGCGGCGCCATTGCGAGCGTGAAGGACGGAACTTCGACGACATCGTCGTCACCACTACCGGGATGGTGGGACAGGCCCGGTCCGTCGACCAGCTGGGGGATCGATTCGGACGGCTGGCGGAACTGGGGGTGGACCAGGCCATCGTCGACGCGCCGCAGCCCTTCGAGCCTCTCGCCCCCTCCCTGGCGGACGCCATCCGGCACGTCTCCGACCTGGGTCGGCCCGCTCCGCCACAGCTCCTCGGTGCGCCGGGTGTCGGGATCACGTGAGTGCCCGTCTCACATCCAGTCGCCGGGCCTCGATGCCTCCGCCATGTGGCCCGGAATCCCTGGCTCTTCACGGCCATTGGACCCTACCTGTGGGATCGCGGCCCGATGAATAGTGGGCGCGAGGAAGGACCGTGAGCAAGGGACGCAGTTCCGGGAGTCTCTCTTACCCGGACGGGTCCCGGGAGGAGAGAAGGATATGAGGGTTCTTGTCGCATACGCCAGCCGACACGGATCGACCAGGGGGATCGCCGAGCGGATCGCCGACAGCCTGCGGGCCGCCGGAGTGCAGGCCGAGGCCGAGGCCGTATCAGACGTCTCCGATATGGAGGGCTACGACGCCTTCGTCGTGGGCAGCGCCGCCTACATGTTCCACTGGCTGAAGGAGGCCACCGCCTTCGTGAAGCGCCACCGCAATGAGCTGGCCCAACGGCCTCTCTGGCTGTTCAGCAGCGGGCCCCTCGGGACCGATCTCGTCGACGAGGACGGCAACGACGTCCTGGAGGCATCCCGCCCCAGGGAGTTCGCCGAGCTCGAAGCACTCGTTTCGCCGCGGGGTGAGAGGATCTTCTTCGGGGCCTGGGATCCGGAGGCGGCACCGATCGGGATGATGGAACGGCTCGTACGGCTCATGCCGGCTGCCAAGGACGCCACCCCCGCAGGTGACTTCCGGGACTGGCCCGCTATCGACGCCTGGGCCTCCGAGATCGCCGGCCAGCTCCGTCTGGTGGAGGCCGCCAAGGGCCTGACCCCCCAATAGGGACCCCGGGGCCCGACCCGCCCGCAAGAGCGGGTCCGGTGCCTCGGGCTTCGGGTCCTACCCGCCCACGACTGCGTTGCTGCGGGCCATCAGCGCCGGCCGGTTGCGCCCCGGGCCGTGGAATGCTGGCGGGTGATCCTTCGCCTGCTCTCGATCTCGGAGCCTCTCTTGGAGCCTCGGCCGGGCGGGCGACGCAGGTCCCGGC
>JBKHJQ010000376.1:0-3153 GCA_046538055.1 Actinomycetota bacterium | reverse complement strand
CACCACGGACACGACGTCCAGGAATCCGATACGGCCTTCCAGGAAGGCGGCCACGGCCACCTCGTCGGCCGCATTGAGGGCTGCCGGCGCCGCCCCGCCCATCTCGCCCACCCGGTAGGCGAGGTCGAGAGCAGGGAAGGCGGACCGATCGGGCTCCTCGAAGCGTAGGGTCGTCCCCGCCAGCGAGAAGGGCTGCCCCGGGTTGGGCGCCCGCCGCGGATAGGTGAGGGCATACTGGATCGGAACCCGCATGTCGGGATGGCCCACATGTGCCTTGAGGGCGCCGTCCACGAATTCGACCGCCGAGTGGACGATGGACTGGGGATGGACCACCACCGAGATCCGGTCCAGGGACACCCCGAAGAGGAGGTGGGCCTCGATCACCTCCAGTCCCTTGTTCATGAGCGTGGCGGAGTCGATCGTGATCCGGCCACCCATCTCCCAGGTCGGGTGGCGCAGCGCCTCCTCCGGGCTCACCTCCCGCAGCGACTCCCGGTCCCGTCCCCGGAAGGGACCGCCCGAGGCGGTGAGGACGATCCGGGCCACGTCGTCGGGATGCTCGGCCGCCAGGCACTGATGGAGAGCCGAGTGCTCGGAATCGACCGGGAGAAGCTCTCCTCCCTGCCGGGCCAGGGCATCCAGCACCAGGGGGCCTCCCGCCACCAGGCTCTCCTTGTTGGCGAGGGCGACCCGGTTGCCCGCCTCCAGCGCGGCCAGCGTGGGCGGGAGCCCGGCCGCTCCCACGATCCCGTTGAGGACCACCCGGCCCGGGCGGGAGGCGAGCTCGGCCACCGCTTCGCTCCCGAACGACACCGGCACCGACAACAGCCCGGCGAACTCCTGGCGTTCTGCCTCGGTACCTCCGGCCGCCACCGCTTCGACTCCCAGGCGTCGGGCCAGGCCTGCCAGCTCCGCCGACGGCGAATGGGCGGACACCGCCTCCACGTTCATCCCGATCCCGGCGGCCACCTCCAGCGCCTGCCGCCCGATGGAGCCGGTGGCCCCGAGCACGACTAGAGGTCGCACGGGCTCAGAGGAGGCTGTTCACAAGGAGAAACAGGTACGCGGCAGGAACGGCGAAGAGGAAGCTGTCGATCCGATCCAGGATCCCTCCGTGGCCGGGGAGGATCGAACCCATGTCCTTGACGCCGAGGGAACGCTTCACCATGGACTCGGCCAGGTCCCCCACGGGTCCCACCAGCGCCAGGATCCCTCCCAACACGAGGGACCCGATGAACCCGACATCCTCGTAGGCGGGGAACGTGGACAGGACTGCGGCGGTCACCACACCGGCCACCAGGCCTCCCACGAACCCTTCCACGGTCTTGTTGGGCGACAGGTTGGGAGCCAGGGCCCGGCTGCCGAACCCGCGACCCACGAAATAGGAGCCGATGTCGACCATGGCGATCACGAGGCCCACCATGACGATGTAGGCCACGGGATGGGGCGACGATGCCAGGGGGAGGATGAACGTCAGGAGACCGACCCAGAGCATGCCGAAGACGGTCACAGCGGCGTTGTCGAGTGGTCGGCGCCGTCTCACAAGCGAGAAGACCAGAACCACCAGAACCATTGCCGCCACCGACACCCCGGCCGCGGCGTACAGGCCCGAGGTGTGGGCCAGGACCGGCATCCCGATGGCGCCCAGCAGGCCCACCAGTGCCAGCGGCGCATAGCCGACCTTGCGAAGCGTGGCGTAGAGCTCTCCCACCGCCACCAGCATCACCAGGATCAGAAAGCCCGTGAACCACCATCCTCCCAGGTAGAGGCTGCCCAGGAACAGGGCGACCAATCCCACGGCGCTGGCGATCCGCAGGGTCAGGTCGGAGGCGCGAGCCTGCTCCATCGCCTCCACCTCCTCCTCGCTCAGACCCCGACGACCGGTGACATCCTCGAATCCCACCAGCCCGGTGTCCACTCCCGGCATGGTCGCCACTACCGCCTGCCGCTCGAACTCGGCATCGCGAAGCCGGGCGATCTCCGCCGCCAGACCCCGGTACTCCTCGGTGGTGGCGGTCACATAGGTCTCGGAGGAGAAGTCGTCGAGATCGCTGGGGCTCTGGGCCATCGCCTCCCAGTCGGTCAGGTCCACCACGGGGCTCTCGGCCGGGTCCTCCGTGACTGGAGAGTCGGCCTCCTCTCCCCTCTCGTCCTCGTCCAGCGGCTTCTCCCAGGGACGGCGGAATCTGGAACGGTCGTCACTCATCTCAGACTTCCCGCAGCTCTGCTTCCTTGTCCTCCAGGTGCGAATCGATCCGGTTCACATGGCGATCGGTCAGCTCCTGGAGGTCGTTCTCTGCCCGATGGATATCGTCGTCCGATATCTCCCCATGCAGCTCCTCGATATCGCTCTTGCAGTGCCGCCGGAGATTGCGGACTGCCACCCTTCCTTCCTCTGCCATGTGGCGGACCAGCTTGACCAGCTCGTCCCGGCGCTCCTCCGTCAGCGGGGGGAAGGCGATGCGGATCACCTGGCCGTCGTTGTTGGGGTTCAGGCCCAGGTCCGAGGCGGAGATCGCCTTCTCGATGTCGTTGATGGACGAGGGATCGAAGGGAGAGATCACGAGCAAGCGGGGCTCGGGGACCGACACCGACGCCAGCTGGAGAAGGGGGGTCTGGGTGCCGTAGTAGTCGACTGTGATCCTCTTGAGGATCTGGGGATTGGCCCGGCCCGTACGCACAGTGGCGAACTCGGCTGCAACATGCTCCACCGCCTGGCCCATCTTCTGGTCGGTCTCGGCCAGCAATTCCTTGATCATCGGTGCCTCCTCGCCATGCGATGGAACCTCTTCGCGGGCTGTCAGTGGACCACGGTGCCGATGGGCTCCTTGCCCAGCACGGCACGCACGATCATCCCGGGTTCGGTCATGTCGAACACGACGATGGGCACGTCGTGTTCCTTGCACATGGTAACGGCAGTCGAGTCCATCACCCGGAGATCCCGGGCGAGGAAATCCAGGTATGTCAACTCGGGGATGAGCTCGGCAGAAGGGACGTGACTGGGGTCGGCGTCGTAGATCCCGTCCACCTTGGAGGCCTTGAGGAGGACATCGGCGCTGATCTCCACGGCCCGCAGGGCGGCGGTGGTGTCGGTGGTGAAGAAGGGGTTTCCGGTGCCTGCCGCGAAGATCACGACCCGGCCCTTCTCCAGAT
>JBKHJQ010000375.1:0-3159 GCA_046538055.1 Actinomycetota bacterium | reverse complement strand
GCCATGGCCCATTTCGCCGTCTCCCGCTGGGACGCTCCCCTGGACGGAGGACTGCGGGACCGCTCCCTCCTGGACGTGGGCTCGGGAGTGGAGACACGGCTGGGAGTGGCGGCCGACACGGTGGTGGTGGTCCGCCCCGACGGCCACGTGGCCGCCATCGAGGAGCTGGCAGAAGGGGTGGCGGAGAAGACCTACCAGAGAATCACCGGACGAGCGAGCGACACGGAGGCGAGATGACCGACGATCCCTGGGGCCTGGAAGAGGCCCGGCGCAGGGGCCTGGAACTGGACGACGTGGGCCAGGACCTGCTGTACGAGGACGAGGCGGTGCGGGTGTGGGGCATAGCCCTGGAACCGGGCGAGTCCCAGCCCTTCCACCTGCACCGCCACCCCTATGTTGTGATCTCGGTGGGCGGCGACTCCAACCGGGTGGAGACCGTCTTCGGGGACACCCGCGACACCCACGAGCCGGCCGGCAACGTGGTGGTGCGCAACGAGGCCGGCCCCGTCCACCGGCTGGTGAACGTCTCGGAGACGCCGTACCGGTGCCGGCTGGTGGAGATCAAGACCGAGGAGTGGACCAGTGAGTGAGCAGAGCCCGTTCGCAGGAGCCGGAGGCGACGTCCCCGCCGAGGCGATGGACACCTTCCGGGAGGTGCTGTTGCACACCGGGGACATGGAGTGGGTGGACAAGTCCCTCGAGGGCCTGTCCCACAAGATGCTGTGGCGGGACGAGGAGTCGGGGGCGTCCATCGCCCTCGTCCGCTTCCAGGAGGGCTCGGGCATCCCCTCGCCCCATGCGCACGCCTCCAACCAGTTCATGTACTGCCTGTCGGGGCGGTACCGCTACGTGCCCACCGGCACCACCCTCACTCCCGGCGACTTCTACTGGAACCCCAAGGGATCCACCCACGGCCCCACCGTCGCCGATGAGACGTCGGTGCTGCTGGAGATCTACGACGGCCCCCACTACCCGGAGATGCCGTCGTGGTACACCAACCCCGAAGATGCCCGCTGACCGGAGGGGATGGGACGCCCACACCCACCTGGTACCCGCCACCGTCACCGACGCCGCCCGCCGGGGCGAGTACGACATGGCGCTCGACGACGGGCACCTCCTCACCCCCATGCTCCGGTTCCCCACCGGGCGCATCACCGACCCGGAGGCGCTGGTGGCGTGGCTGGACGACAACCACCTGGAGGGGGCGGTGGTGTCCCCGCCTCCCCCTCTCTACCGCCCCGACCTGGACGACACCCGGGTCGGCACCTGGGTGGACCTCGTCAACGGTGGCATGGCCGAGGCATGCGCCCATGAGCGCCTCCGGGCCCTGGCCTACCTGCCGGCGGAACGCCCCGGGCTGGCGGCGGAGCTGGCGGCGGGACTGGACGGCTCCTGGGTGGGCGTGACCCTGGGCACGGACCTGGGCGGCCTCGCCTACTCCGACCCCTCCTACCGGCCCGTGTGGGAGACACTGGCCGCCCGGGGCCTACCCGCGTTCGTCCACCCCGGCCACTGTCCCGACACCCGCCTGGGCCGGTTCTACCTCACCAACCTGGTGGGCAATCCGCATGAGACGACGGTGGCGGCGGCCCATCTCGTCTTCGGCGACGTCCCCGGTCGCCACCCCGACCTGCGGGTCCTCCTGGCGCACGGGGGAGGAGCCGTGGCCGCCCTGGTGGGCCGCTGGCAGCAAGGCTACGACACCGACCGACCCGGCATCGAGACGCTGACCCTCACCCCCCGGGAGGCGATCCGCCGCTTCTGGGTCGACTCCCTCGTCCACGACCCCTCCTATCTCCGCCACGTGGTCGACACCTTCGGCCCGGAGACGGTGGTCCTGGGAAGCGACTGGCCCTTCCCGATGGGAGAGTCCTCGCCTGCGATCGCCCCGGGGCGCCTTCCGGGCAGGGTCGGCGACGGGATCCGCCTGGGAGGGGCTAGGTTGTTCCACTTGTGAAATCTGGGACCACGAGCCCGAAGGAGGGCATCCATTCCGGCGGGCGGAGGGCCAGCGACCCTCTGACGTCGGTGCGACTGTCGCATGTCGGGTGATAGGGAGGCTCCAATATCACCCGCTGGAGCAGGCGGGAAGACCCGGGGGCGTGCCCTGCTCGGGGCCTACGTCCTCGGCTACACGATCAGCTGGAACCTGACCAACGTCGGTGCGGCCGCCGACCAGGTTGCCGACCACTTCGACGTTCCGCTGGCCAGCGTCGGGCTGTTCACGACCTTCCTGTTCCTCTCCCAGCTCTTCGTCCAGATCCCCGGCGGGCGTCTCGTCGACCGCTATGGCGCCCGCTCGGTGAGCCTGGGTTGTCTGGGGCTCATCATCGCCGCCAATCTCCTCTCGCTGCTGCCGATCGGCTTCTGGGCCGCTTTGGGGTTGCGGCTCGTGAGCGGCGCCGGGTTGGGTGTCGCCTTCGTAGCCGGATCGGTCTACGTGCGGGCTGCGGGCGGCAGGTCCCTGGCGCAGGGGCTATACGGCGGTATCACACTGGCCGGCGGCGGGGTGGCCGTGGCGGCTGTCGCCGCCATGGCCGATGCGACGGGCTGGCGGACGCCTTTCATCCTGGCAACGGCGATGGCCGTGCTGGGAGCGGGATTCGTCTCGGTCAGCCCCGCAGTGGCGCCCGCATCGCGACTCGCCCCACCGTCGATCCGCCACGTACTCACCGACCGGCGGGTGCTCTGGTTCGGGATCCCCCATGCCGCTACCTTCGGATCGAGCATCCTGCTCGGGAACTGGATCGTCCCCCTGCTCACCCGCCACGGCGGCTACAACCCGGGGACGGCCGGCCTGGTGGGTGGCCTCGTCCTGGTGGGGGGAATCATCGGGCGGCCACTGGGTGGGATCCTGGCCGACCGTCAACGAGGACGGATCCGGGCGATCACCGCCACGAGCATGATCTTCGGGGCGCTGGGAACCGGGGCAGTCGTTGTCGCTCAACCCCTGGGACTCGCCACGGCGGGAGCGCTGCTGATCGGCATCTCCGCGGGAGTCCCCTTCGGGCCGATCTTCAATGCTGTTGCCCACCTCCGCTCTGATGCCCCGGCCGCCTCCCTGGCTGTCATGAACGCGCCCGCCCTGATCCTCCTGATCCTGGGAACCCCTCTGCTCGGGCTGACCTTCGACCTGCCGTCCGCAGGGACCATCGGCTT
>JBKHJQ010000374.1:0-3160 GCA_046538055.1 Actinomycetota bacterium | reverse complement strand
GGTGAAGGGCCGTACCCGCCACATCCAGGAGTGGGACGACTTCGGCTACGTCAGGCCTTGATGCCCCGTGCGCCGAGGAACGCCAGAACATACCCGGCGTAGGCGATGAGAGCTCCGATGATCTCAGCACCTTCGTCGAGCTGACCGAACCTGATGTCGTTGAGCGCTTCCAGCAGCCCGGTGACGACGATCAGATACCCCAGCGCCTTCAGGAGCACTCCCATGGGCGCGATCCGCTCCGAGGCGGTCCGGTCCACCCGGGGCAGGACCAGGGCGAACACGGCCGCGACGATCACCGTCCACGACTGGAAGTACTCCCCGATCAGCAACTCGAATACCACATACACGCCCACCACCAGCAAGGCTCCGATCGTGAGGAGTCCCTCGCCGCTGGTGGAGATCCCGCCCGGTCCGGCAGCTGCTTCCGCCCGGTCCGGTTCCGACGGTTGATCCGTGCTCAAATGATCCTCCTCGTCCAATACCGTAACCTATCCTAGAACGCGGAGGCATCGCCGTGCGGCCCAGACCTTCCCCCCCGGTCGGCGGGCAGGGAGGACGGGGCCGCTCCCAGCTGGGCGCATAGGCGGTCCACCGCCTCCGCCAGCCGGCGGAAGTAGGTGGCGCGACTGAGGTGGAGGCCGCGGGCGGCCGCGGCATGAGAGGCGCCGGGGTCCAGGTATCCGGAGACGAGGGCGGCCTTGCGGATCCGGTCGCCGGCCAGAGAGTCATCGAAGGCCTTCTCCGTAGCCTCCAGGATGCGACGGCGAGCGGCCTCCACGCCTTCCTCCCCCCGGGCCGAGCCGGCCAGGGGACTGGACATGAGGGCAATGGGCTCGTGGAAGGAGCGGAGGGCTGCAACCACGTGGGAGCGGTCGATGACCGGCATCGCCTTCCCGTCCGCTTCCAGCCCCAACTGGCGGTAAACGAGGGCCCGGGTGGTCTCCACCCAGCCTCCCGGACCCAACTCCAGGGCGTAGCAATCGAGGGCTACCTCCGGCTCCACCACGTCGAGCTCGGTCCGACGGGCATAGCCCATCGCCTTGACGAAGGCCGTCTTGTCGGGGTCGTCCGGCTCGATGAGCACGTACAGCCAGCGGACCCGAAACGCCCGCCCGGTGACGAGAGCGGCATTGCCCACCGCCGCCGCCTGCGAGCGCTCCTCACCCTCGGCCAGAAGGAGGCTGTCCCGCAGCAGCATCGCCTCCTCCGGGCCGTGCCGGCTACGGGCATAATCCAGCCAGGGACCTGCCAGCGGGTCCGTCTCGGCCCACGACGGGGCGTCGGCACCGCTCACCACGACGCTGAGGGCTGCGGGCCGGCCCGCTTCGTTGCGGGTGACCAGCACATGGTGGGAGCCTCCCGGAGCCAGCGAACCAGGAGGCTCCATCGGCGGGGGTTCAGGTGCCCTTCCAGAACCGGCTCATCCTCGGGCCGGGGAGGCCCCGTTCGCAACGCCCTGCCGGCCTCGGTGCCCATAGCCCACCGCAGCGAGGGATCGTCGATCAGCTCTGCCAGGTCCAGGAGGAAGCGGGGCTCTCCTGTCCGGGCCCGGTTGGCGAAATGCTCGGTGAGACGCCGGGTGATCTCCCGGTACCCGTCCGGCGAGGCACACTGCAAGCGGGTCTTGATCGTGTGGCGGAGCCGGTCCTGGAGGGCGAGCCGGGCTCCCAGGTGGTGGGTGACCGATAGGCTCTCCAGCCAGGTGAGCGCCGCCCGGGCATCGACTCCGGGCATCACCGCCTCCAGTGTGGGTCGATCCATCGCCCGCGCCACCGCTGCCACGTCCAGGACTCGCCTGCCTTCGGCGGCGGTGAGGGGTCCCGTCCCCTCGTTTTCCTCCCCCCGCAGCAGGCGGGCAGAGAGGGCGGCGAGGAGGAGGGGATCCGACTCGATGAGGCGGCCCCGGCGCGCCACCGTCTCCGCCCCCGCCAGCAGGGAGAGGGGCTCGCCCCCGGACCAGACGACGAGCTCCTCTCGCAGGAGGGGGTCGGCGATTCCCACCGCCGAGAGGAGCTCATCGGCCGACTCCCGATCCAGCGGCCCCAGCTCCATCATCCGGACCGTCGTGTCCCATCCCGGCTCCCGCCACTCCCATCCGGACGCCTTTCGACCCGCCATCAGCACCCGCGTGTGGGCAGGGAGGGCGGCGAGGAAGGCGTTCCACTTCTCGGCTCCCCGCTTGCTCGCCCGTTCGAAGGAGTCCACCACCACCACTGCGGGAGGTCTCTCCCTCGCCCTCGGGAGGGGGGCGGAGGCCTCCAGGTCCTCTCCCCGGAGCCACAGCCAGCATCGATCCCCGTCCCGGGCCCGAACGTGGCGGAGGAGAGCTGTCTTCCCGACTCCCCCCGGCCCCCACAAGAAGAGAACGGCAGGCAGGCCATCCCCGGCGAGGTGGCTCTCCAGCCTCGCCAGCTCTCGCCGGCGGCCGACGAAGGGAGTCTGACTTCCGGTCGCTCTCACAGCGACCAATGCTATGGCGCTCAGCCGGGGCGAACGGCAGTGAAGATGCTCCGGTTGTCATGGGTGCCGATGCCGAGTTGTCCCGAACCGTTGAAGCCGGTGCACCACACCCCTCCGTCGTCGGTGAGAAGGCAGGTGTGCGCCCCGCCTCCAACGACCTTCACCCCGCCTGAGACTGCCGCGGCCGGGGAGGTGCCGTCGGAGCTCATCCCGTTCCCCAGTCGCCCTGATCCGGGTTCGCCCCAGCACCAGACGATCCCCGATGCCACACCACAGGTGTGCAGGAGGCCGCTGGAGACCTGGTCGAGGTCTCCCGAGATCGGGTCCGTCTCCTCGGGGGTGAGCGATTCCGTGCCGCTGCCCCCGTTGCCGAGCTGGCCCCGGTCGTTGGAGCCCCAACACCAGGCATCCCCGTCGACGTCGGCGGCGCAGGTGTGATCGCGGCCTGCCGAGAGGGCGGCCACATCGCCCATGGAGATGTCGAAGGCCACGACGGGAGTCAGCTGATCCTCGCCGGGGACCCCCATCCCTCCCACCAGCTCGGTGGCCCCCCAGCAGTAGGCGCGATCGTCCGAGGAGCCGATTGCATAAGTGTGGGTGGCTCCGGTGCTGAGCACCCGGGCGCTGGCCATGGTGGAGTCATCCGCCCGCACAGGGAGAGGGCTGGGATCGGTGGAACCGTCTCCCAGCTGGCCGGATG
>JBKHJQ010000373.1:0-3165 GCA_046538055.1 Actinomycetota bacterium | reverse complement strand
ACCCCGGCCTGTCCCGGAAATGGGACTACGAGGCGGAGCTGGCGCTGGTGTTCGGCCGCAGCGGCCGCAGCATCCCCCAGGATGTCGCCCTCGACCACGTGTGGGGGTACCTGTTGGCCAACGACATCTCCCAGCGGGACCTGCAGCGGGCCCACGGGGGCCAGTGGCTGAAGGGAAAGAGCATCGACGCCACCATGCCCACCGGGCCGTGGGTGGTCACCGCCGACGAGGTGGACCCCACCGACGTCCGCCTGGAGTGCTGGGTCAACGGGGAGAAGCTCCAGGACGGCCACACCTCCCAGATGGCCTTCACCATCCCCGCCCTCATCTCGGAGCTGACCCGGGGGATGACGGTGCGGGCCGGCCAGCTCTTCCTCACCGGCACCCCCTCGGGAGTGGGGAACGCCCGCGATCCCCAGGTGTTCCTCAGGGCCGGAGACGAGGTGGTGGTGCGGGGAACCGGCCTGGGGGAGCTGCGCAACACCCTGGTGGAGACGGCCCTCACCTCACCGTCGGAGGGGGTGGGCACATGACGTTCCGGGGGGAACAGAGCCATCTCACCCTGGCGGAGAAGGCGGCCGCCCTCTTGCATCAGGCCATCGTCTCGGGGGAGGTTCCCGCCGGGTCGCATCTGCGCCTGGTGGACCTGGCGGAGAAGCTGGGCATGAGCCCCATGCCGGTGCGGGAGGCGGTGCGCCGCCTGGAGTCGCTGGGCCTGGTGGACGTGCATCCCCACCGGGGGGCGTTCGTGCGGACCCTGAGCCGGGCCGACTTCGACGACACCATGGAGACCCGGATCCTCCTGGAGCGGAGGGCCGTGGAGAAGGCGGCGGAGCGGTTCACCGAGGAGGACGCCGAAGGGGCCGAGCACTGGCTGCGACGCTACGTGGGCTTCGCCCAGGCGGGGATGGTGGTGGAGGCCCGGGAGGCCCACACCGAGGCGCATTTCACCATCTACCGGGCGTCGGGCTCCACCTGGCTGGTGCACGCCATCGAGGCGGTGTGGCGCAACAGCGAGCGGTACCGCTTCACCGATCCCTCCGGGCGGGACGAGGACGAGGTGTCGGGCCACGAGCACAACGAGATCCTGGAGGCGTGCCGGGCCCGCGACCCCGAGAAGGCGGGGGAGGCGCTGGTGGCCCACCTCGACCGGGCGGCGGAGCGGATGGCCTCCCACATCCCCCAACACGAAGGCGAGGAGGGATCGTGAGGGCCTCCTTCGACGGCACCGGGGACGTGATCGCCGTGACGGGCGGAGCCAACGGCATCTCCCGGGCGGTGGCCGAGGCCGCCGCCGACGCCGGGGCGGCGGTGGCGGTCCTGGACGTGGCGGAACGTCCCGTAGACCTCCCCGACGCCATCGCCTACCACCGGGTGGACGTCTCCGAGCGGGACGCCCTCCGGGAGGCGGCGGCGGAGCTCAACTCCGAGCTGGGTCCCGTCACCGGCCTGGTGTGCGGGGCGGTGATCCAGCCCCGCTCGGGTGTCCTGGAGATGGACCCGGAGCAGTGGCGGCGGGTGCAGGCCGTCAACCTGGACGGGGTGGTGTGGACCTGCCAGGCCTTCGTCCCCCAGATGGTGGACGCCGGCGGGGGAGCGGTGGTGGTGTTCACCTCCGGGATCGCCACCTCCGGCTGGCCCCGGGCCTCCGCCTACTCCACCACCAAGGCCGCCGCCCAGGGCCTGGCCCGGTCCCTGGCGGCGGAGGTGGCCGACGACCGGGTGCGGGTCAACCTCATCTCCCCCGGGGTGGTCGACACCCCCCAGTACCGGGCCGCCAACGACGAGGCGGACCGGCGCCACTGGGCGGACACCATAGGCGTGGGAGAGGTGGAGGACGTGGTGGGCCCCGTCCTGTTCCTCCTCTCCGACGCCGCCACCATGACCGGCTCGCTCCTCACCCGGGAGAGGGCCTTCCGGAGGGAGCCATGAGCGGCCCGGTGATCATCTCCGGCGCCGGTCCGGTGGGCCTCATCACCGCCCTGGGGCTGTTGCACTACGGCCTGGACGTGGTGGTGCTGGAAGAGGACGACCAGCTCTCCCGGGACACCAAGGCCGGCACCGTCCTCACCCGCACCATCGAGGTGCTGGACCGCTACGGGGTGGCACCCGACGTCCTGTCCCGGGCGCTTCGCATCGACGAGATCGGCGACGTGGACCGCGAGACGGGTGAGACCCAGCGGTCCATCAAGACGTGGCTGCTGCGGGACGAGACCCGCTACCCCTTCGTGATCAACATCCCCCAGCACTTCCTGGAGCCGGTCCTGGCCGACGCCCTGGAGAAGCGGGCTCCGGGGGCGCTGCGGATGGGCCACCGCCTGGTGGGGTTCCGCCAGGACGAGGCGGGGGTGGTGGTCACCGCCGAGACCCGCGACGGCCCCGTGGAACTGGAGGGGGAGTACCTGCTGGCCTGCGACGGGGGACGCTCCACCGTCCGCAAGGCCCTGGAGATCGGGGTGGAGGGAACCACCTTCCCCGAGAGGTACATGCTGGTGGACGTGGCCGTCGACCTGGACGTCGACAACCCCCGCGACTACCCCTACCTGGCGTACTTCGCCCACCCACAAGAGTGGATGATCCTGGTCCGCCAGCCCGAGTTCTGGCGGTTCCTCTACCCCCGGGCCGCCGACAGCCCCGAGCTGGACGACGCCGAGCTGGCCGAGAAGGTCCGCACCTACATCGGCGACGTCGACCACCTGGACGTGGTGGGGTACTACGACTACACCGTCCACGCCCGGGCGGCGGAGCGGTGGCGGGACGGGCGGGTGTTCCTGATGGGAGACGCCGCCCACCTCATCACCCCCATGTGGGCCCTGGGCCTCAACACCGGGGTGCTGGACGCCTCCAACCTGCCGTGGCGGCTGGCATGGGTGTCCCGGGGCTGGGCGGATCCGTCCCTTCTGGACGGCTACGAGGCGGAACAGGCCCCCCTGGCCCGCCACGGATCCGCCGCCATGGCCCAGGCCGCCTCCGAGTACATGTCCCGGCGGTCCCAGTCCCTGGAGGCGATGACCCAGCACGACTGGGCCAACGCCATGACCCGGGCGATGCTGGCGGTGCGCCTGGACGTGGACGGGACCGGCGACTGGGCGCTGACGCCCGACGGCTCCGACCCCGCTCCCTGCAGGTGGGCGAGCGGATCCCCGACATGGCGCTCCACCATCC
>JBKHJQ010000372.1:0-3168 GCA_046538055.1 Actinomycetota bacterium | reverse complement strand
CGGTGGGGGAGGCGATCGAGCGGATACGCGTTCTTCACAGCGAGCTGGAGGACCTCTCCTACGTCTATGTCGTCGACGACGAGGATCTGCTCCGGGGTGTCATCTCGTTCCGGGATCTGGTGTTCGAACGCCCCGGCGCGGGCCTGGACGAGGCCATGGTCCCGGAACCGGTCGCCGTCACCGCCTTCACCGACCGCGAGGAAGTGGCGGAGATCGTCCAGCGCTACCACCTGTTCGGTGTCCCCGTAACCGACGACAACGGCCGGCTGCTGGGGATGGTCACCACGGATGCCGTCCTGGAGGCGGTTCAGGACGAGGCATCGGAGGACTTCGCCGCCTCCGTGGGTGCCGGTACCGAGGAGACCGTCTACTCGGCCGTCTTCCGCTCCGCCCGGATGCGGTCACCCTGGCTGCTGATCAACCTGGCTCTGGCCCTGGCGGCGGCGCTGGTGATCGAACAGCAGACGGGCGTCATCTCCAGGATCCCGGTGCTGGCGGCTCTCATGCCCGTGGTGGCGCTCCTGGGAGGCAATGCCGGAACCCAGAGCCTGGCGGTGGTGATCCGCTCCCTGGCCTCCGACGACGTCCCGGTGTCGCGCATCCTGGGGATCCTGGGCCGCCAGCTCCGGATCGGGATCCTGGTAGGTGTGTTCGTCGCCGCCTCCGCCGCCGCCGTCACCTTCCTGCTGGTAGGCGCCGAGATCTTCGCCTCCCGCGGCCAGAGCGAGGCCGGAGTGGCCCTGGTGGTGGGCATCGCCGTCCTGGTCAACCTGGCCATCGCCACCACCGTGGGTGCTGCCATCCCCCTGCTGCTCCGGCGACTGGGGCTGGATCCGGCCCTGGCCGCCTCCATCTTCCTGACGTTCGTCACCGATGCGGTCGGATTCGGCGGCTTCCTGCTTGTGGCCGACGCCCTGCTGTGATTCCCTGACGTCGTCAGGAGCCGATGATGAAGTCCTCGAAGTCCTCCAGCGGCCCCTGGAAGTCCACCTGCCGGCCGTCTACCAGGGAGACGAGGTGGTGCTGCCCGATCAGCTCCGTCTCGTCCTCGGTCCGCTCCTCCTCGTCCTTGAGAGCGGCGTCCAGGGCGGCCCGATCGTCGAAGACCTCCGCCCCCGACACGGCCGGTTCGTCCTCCAGCAGTGTGACCAGGAAGTTCTCCATGCTGACGTCCGAGTAGTCACCGGGGGCCACGAGGATATAGAGGGTCTCGCCCTCTTCCTCGGAGACCCGGGAGATCACCTCATAGCTCTCCACCTGGTCGGCCGGCTCCTGGGTCGTGTCCGGGGCGGTATCCGCCGTCCCGGGTGATGCCGTGGTGTCGGTCGTGGAAGTGGTGGTGAGCTGGGTGGCGTCGATGGTGGTGGTGGTTATCTGCGCCTCCTCCGAGTCGCATGCTGCCAGCGACAGGGCGATGGCGACAGAAAGGACGGTGGCTGTGCGTCTGCTCATGGTCTCGATCTCCTCCTGTCGTTCCTCAACGCCTCCCGCATGACTCCGGTTCCCGGGGAGACACATTGGAGGCCACCTTCCGGTAGCCTCACCCGGACATGGGGAGCAGCGTAAACGGGCTCGCGGCCTTATCCGTGGCGGCACTGCTGCTGGTGGGCGGATGGAGTATCTCACCGGCAGCCGACGCCGACCCGGTCATGTGCCCTCCCCGCACCATCGAAGACCTGGTGGAGGAGGACGAGCCCACCGGGACCGACGCCCCCGCCTCCACGGGAACGACCGAGGGCCCCACCTCGACCTCGCAGGTCCCCGAGTCCACCCGCCCCACCGCGCCCGAGAGCACCCCGGCCACGTCTACCACCGCCGATCCCGCCGCGACCTCGGGTACCTCCAGCACCGTCCCGCCGACTACCACCACCGCGCCGACTACCACCACCGCGCCATCCACCACCACAATCGCCACCACATCCACCATCGCCACCACATCCACCGACACGCCGGGCCCGACCGGGCCCACCACCACGGCCACGTCCGCCACCGTCCCGTCCACGACACAGGCGACGGCGTCCACCACCACCGTCACAGAATCGACATCCTCGTCTGCCCCCTCCTCCACAACCGCCACGACCAAGGCGGAGACGACGACCACCAGCGCGCCGGCCGAGCCGCCCTGCGACACGCCCTTCGTATACCCCCTCACTTTCCCGGTCATGGGAGGAGGAGCGATCGGCTCGCCCTTCGGAGCGGCCCGGGACGGAGGGAACCGGCTCCACGAGGGCAACGACATCTCCGCTCCCGCCCTCCAGCCCATCGTGGCGGTATCCGACGGCACCGTCACCCGCATCGCCGGTGATTCCGGGATCTCGGGATACAGGATCCACCTGCGGCACGACGACGGGTGGTCGAGCCTCTACATCCACCTCAACAACGACACCGCGGGCACCGACGACTCCAGTGGCATCGGTATCCGGCCCGACCTCGCCGAGGGCGACCGGGTGGAGGCGGGCGATGTGATCGGCTGGAACGGCGATTCCGGGAACGCCGAGGACACGGTCCACCACCTCCATTTCGAGCTGCGGGACCCGTCGGGGAGCCCGGTGGATCCACGCCCCAGCCTGGAGGCAGCGACCCGCACCACCGACACCCACTTCTCGGGACCCTTCTCGGACCTGGCCTTCGATCCCGACGATCCCGACCCCCTGGTTCTCCTGCTGTCCCGGGGCGCGCCGGTATGGTGCGGACCGGGACTGGCCTGTCCGGGCGAGCCGGCCCACTCCGATGAGGTGGGAGAGTGGCTAGCGGCCCTCGCCGGCTCTCCTCCCACCTCCTGTGGCGAGGACTGCGGTCCGGTGACCCGGGCCGACATCCTGCAGCGGATCGCGTGGGACAGGCTCCGCCAGCTCTATGACGACAACGCCGCCCGGCTGGAGGGGCAGATCCCCGACGACGCCTGGTCCGCTCCTCCGCCCTCCGACCCCCAGGGCCTGGATCTGTCGCAGGCCTATCTGGTCGTGGGCGGGCATGTGCGCTGCCTGCCGCTCCCCGACGGCGACAAGCCCCTCACCCGCCGCCAGGCGGCACAGGCCGTGGCCCTCTACCTGGGCTGGGCGGACACGCCCTACTGCCCCACCAACGCCGCGAACCGCTGAGCGAGTCGACCGGTCACGGGACCCGCTGCCAGCTCCTTCCCTCCCAGAGCCGTGACCGGTGTCACCT
>JBKHJQ010000371.1:0-3174 GCA_046538055.1 Actinomycetota bacterium | reverse complement strand
CCTCCCCACCGTTCCCGCCTACGACGAGGAGGCTCCCTCACCCGCAGATGAGATCCGCCGCGCCCTGGCCGGGTTCGGGGATGAGGACGACGACGCGGTGGAGCCACTGGGGCCGGGTGATACGGGGGCGGCCGGCTCCGAGGAGGAACCAGCCGAGAGCTCGGACATCCAGCCCCCGGGGCTGGACCGGGAGGCGTGGGAATCGGACCGCTCCCAGCCTGACGACACGGACCCGGACGACGAAGCCGAAGCGCCCCGGATCTCGCCGGGAGAGACCGACTACTACTTCGCCGCGGGACTGAACGGTCCCCCCGGCGAGGGGCAGGCGCCGTCCCCGGGCTTCTCCCCGTTCTTCGGTCACCGGCCCTCCCGGCCGGCCGGCGCGACCGAGGGGGCCGGTGCCCCTCCCCCGTCCGGGGAGACCGAAGAGACCACAGAGGAGATTCCCTCCCCACCGCAGGAAGCGTCCCTGCCCGACTCTTCCCGCCACCCGGGAGGCAGCCTTTCCCGCCGCCGCCCGGACGGAGACGACGAGCCCGCAGCCGGGTCCGATCTCCGCCCCGAGGAAGGAGACGAGGAGGTGTTCCCAGTGGGCGACCCGGCCGAGGTCGCCACACAGATCATCCCCTCCCCCGCGGAGGAGCCCGACCCGGCCGACGCCGAGACGGAGTCGGAGCCCGCACGGGAATCCGAGGACGCGCCGGGCGGGACGAAGGAGAGCAGGCGGGGTCGCCTTTCTCAGCTTCTCCGCAAGACGGCCGGTTCCGCTCCTGCCGCCGAGGAGGCCTCCTTCGGGAGGGAGAACGAGGACGGAGCCACCGACGATCTACCCACCCCCATCAGCGACTCCGAGAACGTACGGCAGTGGCTGCTGGTGGGAGCCGGCGGGTTGGTCCTCCTCGCCATCCTGGGTGTGGTGGCGTGGGGTCTGATGTCCCTCCTGGGAGGAGAGCCGCCGGCGGCCGCCTCCCCGTCCCAGCCGGTGGCCACCTCCGCGCCCGCCCTCGAGCCGACCGCTCCCCCTCCCACCAGTCCGCCCGCCACCGTGTCTTCCCCTACCACGGTCCCCCCGGAGAACGCCGCGGCCGCCGCCGGATTCGTGAGCGAGTGGAACGGGCTCGCCTCCGAGTATGCCTATCACCTCACCATCTCTGCCGACAGCCTTCCCATCTCCACCGCCCCCGCTCCCACCGTCCACCTCACCTACGGCCCCGATGACGTCCTGCTGCTGACGATGGCGCCCAAGGGCACGGGCGCCGACCGCGACATCCTGGTGGCCATGGGACTGGCCGTCGCCTGGGCCGACCCGGACCTCTCCCCCGAGGCCCGCAAGCAGCTTCTGGGATCGATGGGGATCGACGTGGACGACCCCCAGGTGGCGGACATGGGCGGCTCCGTGGAGCGCAACGGCGTCGCCTACTCCACGAGCGTCACCGACGGCGTGATCCGGTTCCAGGTGGAACGCTCCGCCTGAGTCACGCCTCCTCGGCGAGCCAGCCGTCGATCCGGTCCAGGATGTACTCGCTCACCTCCCGGGAGCGGTCCAGCGCATCGCAGAGCTGATCCCTTCCCACCAGCACGTCCACCAGCGACACCGAGGTCCGGCCGATGAGGGTCAGGCGCCGCTCCGGGGCATCGCTGACGGCACCGTAGGAGTCGATGGCCGACACCTCCACCGAGAGGGACATCCCGCCTATACCGGCCAGGTCGGTGGCGAGGACCAGCAGGTCGGGTGGGGAGGACAGCGGAGGCACCGCCCAGTTGAAGTAGAGATCGAGGTGGAAGTCGTCGGGCGGCTCCTCCCAGTCGTCGCCCATCTCCTCCAGCTTGTCCTGCAGGGCGAGCAGGACGCGGGGATCCACGTCCAGGGCGAGGTGCAGGTCGAGGGGACGCCCACAGCCGACCTCGGGATGGACATCGACCTCCCAGGATTGGCGGAGGGAGTAGGTCTCGACGATGTGACGCTCGTCGTGGACGTGGAAACCGTGGTCGATGGCGTGCTCTTTGAGGTCGGCGACGAATCCGGCGATGTCGATGGCCACGGCGCGAGACTACATCCGCCCGGGATGTGCGGGTAAGGCCCCTTCTCCCACCGCCACCTCGCTGGAGGCGTCCCCGGCGATGGCGGACGAGACCGCGTCGAGGACCAGGTTGGGGAGCAGGGCCAGCTTGTGCCCGGTCATCGGCAGGGGATTGGCCCCCCGCCCGGCCAGGAGCGCGGCCTCCCGCAGACCGGCGGCGTCCTCCACCGCCTTGCCCGCCAGAGCATCTTCCACCTCCGGCCGGCGCAGGGGCACGGGGGCGACACCTCCCACCGCCAGACGGGCCCTGTCTATCTGCCCGTCGCTCACCTGCAGGCGGCACACCGCCTCCACGCTCGGCCACTCGGCCAGCGCCCTGCCCGTGGCTCGCCGGTAGGCAGCCCTCTCCCCTTCCCAGGGGGCCCCCAGCACCACCGCCACCAGCACCTCGCCCTCCGCCAGGAGGTGGTCGCGCCTCCCGTCGCTCCCGTCGCCCAGCAGCTCGCCCACCCCGATCGTGGACCCATCGCCCGTCTCCACATCGGCCTCGTAGGCGAGGAGCGCGGCGGCCAGGGTGGAGGGATGGGGACTGACGCAGGGCCCCAGGTCGAACACGACGCCGTGCCGGTGGTCCCCTTCCCGGGCCGGGCAGGACGATCCCCCCGACTTGAAGCAGGAGAAGGCCGGATGGCGGTAGTAAGGACAGCGATTGCGCTGGAGCAGGTTGCCGCCCAGAGTCCCCACCGCCCGGATCTGGGGGGTGGCGAGAGACCCGGCCGCCAGTGCCAGCCCGGGATACCCCTCAGCTATCTGCCCGGCGGTGGCGAGAGTAGACATCCGGGTCATGGCCCCGATCCGGAGGCCGTCACCGGAGGGCTCGATCCCCCTCATCTCCTCCACGTCCCGCAGGTCGACGATCTCTCCCCCTTCCAGGCCGAGGCGCCTCCGAGCGTGCAGGTCGGTCCCTCCCGCCCGGTACGAGCCTGCCGCCCCTCTGGCCTCCTCCAGGGTCCGGGGCCGTATCACGGCGCCTCCTCCGCCATGTCGGCGGGGCGTATGGGCAGGCGGCGGAACCGCCTGCCCACGGCATTCCCCACCGCCGCCGCGGCGGCGGCCGGAACCGCCACCAGCGCCAGCTCGGCCAGACCCACCC
>JBKHJQ010000370.1:0-3178 GCA_046538055.1 Actinomycetota bacterium | reverse complement strand
GGCTCGGGCCCCTCGACCACGACGCCGACCACCCTGCCCACCGTCCCCACCTTGTCGGTGCCGCCCACTCTGCCGCGAGGGGAGGTCGTGAGAGAGACCCTCCGCTGGGAGGAGGTGAGCCTGGACGGGGCCATCTCTGTGGGTGCCGCCATCACCTGGGAGGGAACCCACTGGGTGGCGGGTTCCGACGAGGACGGGCTGGCGGTGTGGAGCAGCGCCGATGGTGATCGCTGGGACAAGGTGGCCGAGATCGGCGACTCCCAGGACTGGACGGTCACCGATCTGGAAGAGGCCGATGGAGAGCTGGCGATGGCAGCCACCGGTCCGCAGGAGGGCGCCCTGTTCACCTCACGAGACGGCGTCGTCTGGAGGCGTCACCGGTTGCCCTCCGACGACCCCGAACGCCCCCTGGCCTCTCCCCACGAGGTCATCGCCACGGACGCAGCCGTGCTCGTTCGGGGCACCTGGAGAGCCCAGACCGACGTCTCCGGGCTGGAAGACAGCATCTCCCCCCAGCTCGTGGCCCTGGTCGAAGCCGGACATGCGCGTCTGTCTCACCGGCCGGAGGGTGTCACCTTCACGATCAGTCCTGGCCTGGATGTGGCCACCGTGCCGACCGGCGAGCTCCCCGAGGACCAATCGATCTTCACCCCGCCCACTTCCGCGTTGTGGTCGGGCCCTTCGGCGGCGGAGCTAACCGGGGCAGACGTATCCCGATTCCCCCCGAGGGTGGAGGAGATGGAGAGCGGAGAGCTGGTGGGACGTCTGGGCAACCGGTTCGCCACCTCACCCGACGGTGAGGACTGGGAGCCGGATGGCCCCGTGCTCGACAGCATGACCGACTTCGTCCCGTGGATGGAGGGAGTGGTGGCGGCCACATTCGATCAGGGACTTCGCTACTGGGAGCCGGGAGCGGCCGAGACCTCCGCAGTCATGCCCCGGGGGCCGGTGGGTCAGTCGGCTCCCGTCCATTCCCTCCTGACCGGGGAGAACTGGGGCCTGGCCATGCTCACAACAGACTCCTCCGGTGCCGCCCTCATCGACACCGCGGAGGTCACCACCGTCTCTAGGGGGCAACTGCACGTGTCCTCCGCGTCGCGTCTGAGGCTGGTCCGCGACGGAGAGACGGTGTGGCGTCGCAGGCTCGACACCCTCCCGGTGCACCTGGACGAGCAGGGACGACTGGTGCTGGGACCGGAGACCGACCCTGCCGTGGTGCAGGTGGACGATTGGCTGGAAGCCGTGGAGACCATCCTCAGACGCGCCGGCACATCCCATGTGATCCACACACCCGACGCCCGGCGCTGGAGCTCCACCCGCTGGCAGGATCTCTTCGCAGAGCCGGCGAACGGGGAGGCGTCCCTCCTCTCCACCGCCGATTTCGTCGTGGCGGTGGACGAGGACCCCCGTCGCCGTCAGGCGAGGATGTCGCTCGGGCACCCCTCAGGATGATCGCCACGCACCGCGCAATCCACACGCCGGCTTAGCCTCGGTGACATGGACTCCGAGGATCCGGTCCAGGTAGAACCAGAGGAAGGCCCGGACCCGCCTCCCTTCGTGCCGGGAGGATGGATCGTCCCGGCCGGCATCGCCGCCGTGGCGGTGGTAGTGGTGCTGGCCAGCTCGAGTCTCGGGAATGGGCGGAACCCGACCGCCACGACTGACTCTCCCACCCTGCCGACCGTTCCCTCCAGCACGGTTCCCCCCACGCTTCCTCGTGGCGAGGTGGTGGAGCGTTCCATGATCTGGGAACCGGCCGAGGGTCTCGGGACCGCTATTCACCTGGGAGGCGCGCACGCCTACGACGAAGCGTTGTGGCTGGCGGGAAGCACGGCCGAGGGCGTGACGGTATGGTCGACCGACCCGGAAGCGACCCGGCCCTGGGAAGCGGTCGCCTCCTTCGAGGGCACATCGGGGTGGCAGGTACTCGACCTGGAAGCCACCGGCGACGGGATGGTGGTGGTCGCAGGCCAGATCCGGGGACCGGCCGGGGAGGGTGCCCTATACGCTTCGCCCGATGGGCAGCAGTGGAGGGAGTATCGCCTCCCAGGTAGCGATCCACGCTCATCGGCGGTTCCCACCGACGTGGTGAGCACGGGGTCCGGCATCGCCGTGCATGGATACGCCGTCTCTCCCCGGATCACCCCCGAGCTACTGGCCGCCCTCCCGGAGGGGGTGCGCCATCTCGTGGAGGAGGGCCTGGCATGGGTGGACACTTCCGGGGAGACCATCCGGGTCCTCGTGCCTCCGGCGCTGGAGGTCGACAGGATCCCCTCGGGTCGAATTCCGGATGTCCCTCCCGGTTCCCGCCAGACGACGATGCTGTGGACGGGTGAGGATCCCGCAACCCTGGTCCCCGAGGCGAGCGAACCGGCGGCCCAGCGGATGGTGGTGGACGACGATGGGACGCTGCTGGGTTTGGTGGGCAATCGCCTGGCAGTCTCCCAGGACGGGCGGAGCTGGGAGCTGCGACCACCGCCCATGGCAGGCATGCGGGGCTTCGTCCCCTGGCATGAGGGGATAGTGCTGGTCGACGGCGAGGGCATGCCGCGCTACTGGACGGCGGATGGAGGCGAGACCGTCTCCGTCGTCCCGGCGGGACTGATGGGAGACTCCACTCAGGTCGTCCCACCCCTGGCGGCGGGCGAGTGGGGTCTGGCCATGGTCCGCCGGGATTCCTGGAGGAGCGCCGACACCCGGGATTCCGCCCTGGTGGCAGAGACGGAGCGAGGCGAGCTGTACGTCGGCGTGTGGGCGTCCCATCTGGAGCTGGTCCGGGACGGCAACACGGTCTGGCGGGCCAACGCCGGGGACGTCCATGCCGAGCTCACCCGGGAAGGGGAGCTTCGCCTCGGGCCGGCGAACGAGTCCGTCACCGTCGACGTGGGGGACTGGGCAGCGGCCCTGGCCCGCAACACCCGGCGCCCGGCCTACTCGACCGGAGTGATCCACACGCCGGACGGGCAGGAATGGAGCACGGCCACCTGGGAGGAGATCTCGGGAGCAGAGGAAGTGGCGGACCTGAGCCTGCTCACGGCCGGGTCCCGGCTTCTGGCGATCGACCAGACCACGTACCCACTCCCCGGCGTCCACCGGGTGATGGTGGGCAGGGTCCCGGACAGGTAGGCAGTGCTGGACAGATAGGCAGTGCTGGACAGATAGGCAGTGCTGGACAGAT
>JBKHJQ010000369.1:0-3185 GCA_046538055.1 Actinomycetota bacterium | reverse complement strand
GACCCGTTCCGGCCCAGGCACACGGGCACGGGCGGCGCCCGACCTACCAGGTCTCGCGGCGCAGGGTCGGAAAGAGGATCACTTCCCGGATGTGGGCACGATCGGTGAGGAGCATCACCAGCCGGTCCACCCCGATCCCCAGGCCGCCGGTGGGCGGCATCCCGTACTCCAGGGCGGTGATGAAGTCCTCGTCCACCGGATGGGCCTCCTCGTCCCCGGCCTCCCGGGCCGCCGCCTGCTCCTCGAAGCGCTCCCGCTGATCCAGGGGGTCGTTCAGCTCGGTGAAGGCGTTGGCGTACTCGGAGCCGGCGATCAGCAGCTCGAACCTGTCGGTCACCCGGGGGTCATCCCGGTTGCGGGCCGCCAGGGGCGACACCTCGGTGGGATAGTGCGTGACGAACGTCGGCTCCCATATGGTGCTCTCCCCCAGCTCCTCGAACAGCTCGAAGATGATCTTGCCGGGACCCCACCCCTGCTCCACGGTCACCCCGTGGCGGCCGGCCAGGCCGGCCAGGTCGGGATGATCGAAGGTGACCTCCTCACCCACGGCCTTGGATACGACCTCCAGGAGGGTCATCCGCCGGTAGGGAGGGGTCAGATCCACCTCCCGGCCCTGGTAGATGACATTGGTGGTTCCGAGAGTCTCCCGGGCGACGGCCGCGATCACATCCTCGACCAGCTCCATGATGTCGTTGAAGTCGGCCAGGGCCTCATACGACTCCAGCATGGTGAACTCGGGGTTGTGGGTGGCGTCCACCCCCTCATTGCGGAAGATGCGCCCGATCTCGAACACCTTCTCCAGCCCGCCGATCACGAGGCGCTTCAGATACAGCTCGGTGGCGATCCTCAGGTACATGTCCTGGTCGAGGGCGTGGTGATGGGTCCGGAACGGGCGGGCCGCCGCCCCCGTCGCCTGGGGCAGCAGCACCGGTGTCTCCACCTCCACGTAGCCCCGCGCCTCGAACTGCCGGCGCAGCTCGGAGACCACCCGGGACCGGGCGAGTGCGACCTTTCGCGACTCGGGGTTGGCGATCAGGTCCAGGTACCGGCGCCTGCTCCGGGCCTCCACGTCGGTGAGGCCATGCCACTTGTCGGGCAGGGGGCGGAGCGACTTCTGCAGTATCCGGACCTGCCCGGGGCGCACCGAGAGCTCGCCCTTCCTGGTCGTCATCACCGTCCCGGAGGCCCCCACCCAGTCGCCGACGTCGATCTCCTCCGCCGACTCGAACTCGGCGGCTCCCATCTCCCGGCGATCGATGAAGAGCTGTATGGAGCCGCTCACGTCCTCCAGGGTGAGGAAGAGGAGCTTGCCGAACGACCGCCTCAGCATCACCCTTCCCGCCACGGTCGCCTGGTCCTGGGTGGTCGTGCCCGCCTCCAGCGACCCGTAGGCGTCGTGGAGCTCGGCCGCCAGGTGGGTCCGGTCGAAGCGGGTGGGGAGCCCGGCCTCCTGGAGGCGCCGGTAGTGCTCGATGCGGCCGGCCATCAGCTGCTCGAGGCCTGTGGCTCCCTCCTCGCTCATGACGGTGCCTCCGCCGCCTCTCCGGCCGCCTCCACCCGGTCCGCCATGACCTCCTCGCGGCGGGTCACCACCAGGACGGCCACAGCCCCGGCCGCGGCCAGCAGCAGCGGCAAGACCACATCGCCGGACGGACCGCTCAGCGCCGTCCCCCCCGTGCCGTCCGGCCAGGGCCAGAGAATCCGGAGCGAGCCGGCCATGAGCCCCACGAGAGCCGCCATGACCGTGTCGTGGTAGCGCTCCAGGAGCAGGTTCAGGAGGGTCGAGAAGGCAGCCAGACCGGCGACCACGCCCACGAGGAGGGCGCCCACCAGCAGAAGCCGGCGATCGTTGACCGCACCGAGCACCGGAGCGTACATGCCCATCATCAGCAGGATGAAGGAACCGGAGATGCCGGGGAGGATCATGGCGCAGATAGCCACGGCACCCGCCAGGAGGAAGGCCCACCAGGGCGGATTCGCCACGGTTCCGGCGCTGTAGCCGAGGAGCCAGAACGTGAGGACCGCCACGCCCGCCAGCACTCCGATCCGTGCTCCGTCCCGGACGCCTACCAGACGCCATCCCACGACTATGGACCCCGCCACCAGCCCGAAGAAGAGGCCCGCCATCCGCACGGGGTGGTCCTCCAGGAGTCGTTCGATCAGATGCGAGAGACTGAGCACGGCCGCCAGGACGCCCGCGAGGAGGGGCGCCAGAAATGCCCATTCCACCGACCGCAGACGAGAGGTGAAGCCTCCCGGGTCGACGCGAAGGAGCGATCCCAGGGCCCCGGCCCCGTGCCGTATCGAAGCGATCAGTCGCCGGTAGACGCCCAGCACCAATGCCACCGTCCCCCCGGAGACGCCGGGGACGATGTCGGCCGCGCCCATGGCGAAGCCGCGCAGGAGGTGGGCTATGACCGAACGCATGGAGAGTCAGAGTGTATCGGCAAAGGCGCTCACACCTGTCGGCAGCGGAGCGGCCCGGACGGTCAGCGGTTCCGCTCCCAGGCGACCCGCAGTCCCCGAAGCGTGAGGTGCGGGTCGAGGGTTATCCGGTGGCGACACTGGCCGATCACCACTTCTGCCAGGCCCCCGGTGGCGACGGCGGGCACGTCGCCGCCCGCGTCCAGCTCGGCGAGGATGCGCTCCATGAGGCCGTCCACGAGACCGGCGTAGCCGTAGACCAGACCCGACTGGATGGCCTCCACGGTGCTCCTCCCCACGGCGTGGGACGGCACCGCCACGTCCACCCGCCGGAGGGCGGCGGTGGAGCGGACCAGGGCGTCGGCGGCGATCGTGATGCCGGGGGCGATGGCTCCACCCCGGTACTCCCCCTCCGTTCCGATCAGATCGACGGTGGTGGCCGTGCCGAAGTCGACCGTGATGACGGGCGAACCGAAGCGGGCCACCGCCCCCAGGGCGTTGACGATTCGATCCGCCCCCACCTCCCGGGGATTGTCCACCCGCAGCGGCATGGCGGTGCGGGTCCCCGGGCCGACCACCACCGGGTCCCGTCCGGTCAGCTCGCTCACCGCGCTGCGGAGGGCGAGGGTGGCAGGGGGTACCACCGATGAGAGGGCGACGCCGTCGAATCCGTCCAGATGTGGTCCCAGGAGGGTCCGCAGCATCAGGCTGTACTCATCGGAGGTGCGGGAGGTCTGGGTGGACAACCGCCAGGTGTGGAG
>JBKHJQ010000368.1:0-3190 GCA_046538055.1 Actinomycetota bacterium | reverse complement strand
GTGCTGGGCAACCGCCACCGCCTCCTCGCCGCCTCCAGCCCCACCGGCCCCGCCTTCGAGGGCGCCCAGATCTCCTCCGGGCAGAGAGCCGGCCCCGGCGCCATCGAGAGGGTGCGGATCGATCCGGCCGGCGGTCGCCCTCGGGTCCGCGTGGTGGGGACGGACGCCTGGTCGGACGAGCCCGGCTTCTACTCGGGGACCTCCGCCACAGGAGTCACCGGGATATGTGGCTCCGGCATCATCGAGGCAGTGGCCGAGCTGTTCCTGGCGGGCGTGATCGACCGGAACGGGGCCATCCTCGCAGGCCACGAGCGGGTGGTGCCCGATGGGCGTACCTACTCGTTTCGGCTCTGGGATGACCCCGAGGTGCGCATCACCCAGGAGGATGTTCGGGCTATACAGCTCGCCAAGGCGGCCCTCTACGCCGGAGCCCGCCTGCTGATGGATCGGGCCGGTGTGGAGGAGGTGGACGAGATCCGTCTGGCGGGCGCCTTCGGCACCCACATCGACCCCCGCTACGCCATGATCCTGGGCCTGATCCCCGACTGCGACCTGAGCCGTGTCTCGTCGGCGGGCAACGCCGCGGGCGGGGGGGCGATCATGGCCCTGCTGTCGCAATCGGCCCGGATCGAGGTGGAGGACCTCGCCGCCCGCATCGAGAAGATGGAGACCGCCACCGAGCCCCGCTTCCAGGAGCATTTCGTGGCCGCGATGGCCATCCCGCACCGGGACCACCACTTCCCCCATCTGGAGGAGTGGACGGGCCCGGGCAGGATCCCGCCGCCGGCCTCCGGCCACCCTCCTCGCCCTCGGTCGAGAGTGAGGAGCCCCCGATGACGGCCCGCCGCCGCTCCGGCGGACGGGCGGCCCGCCAGGCCGCCCGGGTCGCGGCCTTCTCCGAGTCGACCCCCTATCTCACCAGGCGGTTGATGCCCTTCGAGGTGCTGGGCGATGAGGGCCTGAGCACGATCGAGGCACTCGCCGATCGCCTCCTGGAGGAGGTGGGCGTGGAGGTGGTGGACGATCCGGGTGCCCTGTCGGTGTTCGCAGACCATGGGGCGGTGGTCGACGGGACCCGGGTCCGCTTCCCGGAGGGGATGTGCCGGCGGATCATCCAGGAGTCGGCTCCGGCCCGGTTCACCCAGCACGCCCGGAACCCGGCCCGGAACGTGGTCATCGGCGATCCTCACATGGTCTTCGCCCCCGCCTACGGGCCTCCCTTCGTACGCGACCTGGAGAGCGGACGTCGCTACGCCACGATCGAGGACTTCTGCAACTTCGTCCGCCTCACATACATGTCCCCGGGACTGCACCACGGCGGCGGAACGCTGTGCGAGCCTGTCGACCTCCCGGTGGAGCACCGGCACCTGGACATGGTCCGTGCTCACGTCCTCCTCAGCGACAAGCCGTTCATGGGCTCGGTCACCTCGCCCGCCCGCGCCCGCGACACCGTGGAGATGGCCCGCATCGTGTTCGGCTCCGAGTTCGTGGAGGAGAACACGGTCCTCACCTCCCTCTGCAACGCCAACTCCCCTCTCACCTGGGACGGGACGATGCTGGGATCCGCCCGCACGTACGCCGAGAGCAACCAGGCCACCATCCTGGCGCCTTTCATCCTCGCCGGGGCCATGGCGCCGGTCACGGTTGCCGCCGTGGCCACTCAGACCCTGGCGGAAGCCATGGCGGGCATCGCCTTCACCCAGATGGTCCGCCCGGGGGCGCCCGCCATCCTGGGCTCGTTCGCGTCGTCGATGTCGATGCAGACGGGCGCACCCACGTTCGGGACCCCGGAGCCGGCTTTGATGCTGTTCGTGATGGCGGCCCTGGCCCGGCGCCTGGGGGTGCCGTTCCGTTCGGGGGGCTGTCTGACCGCCTCCAAGGTGCCCGACGCCCAGGCAGCCTACGAGAGCGCCGCCACCCTCCTCCCCACCGTCCTGGCCGGAGTCAACTTCGTCCTCCACGGGGCCGGGTGGCTGGAGGGGGGCCTGGTGATGGGATACGAGAAGTTCGTGCTCGACGCCGACCAGGTGTCGATGGCCGCCTCCCTGGTCGCCGGCGTCGACATGTCCGAGAACGGCCTCGCCCCGGAAACCCTCCTGGATCACGCCCCCGGGGAGCACTACCTGGGCACACAGCACACCCTGGCCAACTTCGAGACCGCCTTCTGGACATCGAATCTGGCGGACAACACGAGCTTCGAGCAGTGGCACGACACCGGCGGCAAGGACTCCGTGGCCCGGGCCCACGAGACCTGGCGGCGCCTGCTGGGCGAATACGAACCACCCGCCCTGGACGAGTCCGTGCGGGACGAGCTGGACGAGTTCGTGGCCCGGCGCAAGTCCCAGCTCCAGGAGGGAAGCCCGTGAGCGCCGAGGTCGAGTCCCTCCCCACCGACGCCCGGAGGGCGATTGCCGCCTGGCTGGAGGACCCCATCTTCGAGTTGATCCCGCTGCCCGGTGTCATGGACCAGGCCCGCCACCTTCCGTCGGGTGCGAGAGTCTCGATAACTGCCTCCCCCACCCGATCCCTGGACGAGAGCATCGACCTCGCCGGCGAGCTGATCGCCGCCGGGTTCCGGACGACTCCCCATCTCTCGGCTGCCATGGTGCGGGACGGGGCCCACCTCCAGCGACTGCTCACCCGGATGTCAGACATCGGGGTGACGAGCGCATTCGTGGTGGGAGGGGACGGAGAGCCGACCGGCCCTTTCGGAGACGGGCTCGCCCTCCTCAAGGAAATGGAGGCGGTCGGCCACTCGCTGGAGCTGGGCATACCCTGCTATCCCGAGGGACATCCCCAGATATCCGAGGATGTCCTGGAGGACGCCCTCCTGTCCAAGAGGCCGTACGCCTCGTGGATGACCAGCCAGATGTGCTTCGACGCCTCCTCCCTGTCGGAATGGACGCAGGCGACGCGCCGACGAGGCGTCGACCTCCCGCTGGTGCTGGGAATGGCGGGCGTGGCGGACCGCCTCAAGCTGATGCAGATCTCCGCCCGGATCGGAGTCGGGCGCTCGCTCGCCTTTCTGCGCAAGAACGCGGGCCTCGTCTCGGCCTTCGTCAAGCCGGGAGGATACGATCCCGGCGAGTTCCTCATGGACCTGGGGGAGCTCAGCGTCCACCAGCGGTTGGATGTAGCGGGTTGTCACATCTACACGTTCAACCAGTGCGAGACGACAGAGGAGTGGCGC
>JBKHJQ010000367.1:0-3193 GCA_046538055.1 Actinomycetota bacterium | reverse complement strand
GAGGAGAGGAGATGGAGGACGAGGTGTTCCTGCAGCAGCTTCTGGCAGAGAAGGAGCAGACCTGACCCATCGGTGTGCCCTCCCCACAGCTCCCCAGTCAGGGCTCGAGCATCTCCAGCGCCGCCCGGGCGGCCTCCTGCTCGGCCTCCTTCTTGGAGCGGCCTGACCCGCTCCCCCACTCCTCACCGTCCACTCTCACCACGGCGTTGAAGCTGCGGTCGTGATCGGGTCCCGTCCCCTCCACCTCGTACTCGGGCTGACGCTGTTCGGCTGCCAGCATCTCCTGGAGTCGGGTCTTGTAGTCCCGCCGGCCGGGGGAGGTGGCCTTGGCCCGGAGCCGGCCCTCCCACAAGCCCAGGATCACGCTGCGGGCGGTGGGGTAGTCCGCATCCAGATGAACGGCCGCGATCACTGCCTCCATGGCGTCCGCCAGGATGGATTCCTTCTCCCGGCCTCCCGAAGCCTCCTCCCCCCGGCCCAGGAGCAGATGGTGCCCAAGCCGGAGGGACCGTGCCACGGAGGCGAGCTCCCGGCCACTGACCGAAGCGGCCCGGATCTTGGCCATCTGCCCCTCCGGCAGGTCGGGGAAGGTGGCGAAGAGGAACTCGGTGACTGCCAGTTGCAGGACGGCGTCCCCCAGGAACTCGAACCGCTCGTTGTGGCCCCGGTCGGGATTCTCGGCCGCATACGAGCTGTGGGTCAGCGCCTCCACCAGGATGGAGGTGTCTCCGAAGTCGTGCCCCAGGGCTGCCTCCAGGTCGGCCAGATGACTCATCCGCGACCTATCCGATCCTCCAGGCGTCGCACCAGATTGGCGTCGGCGCCGTCCTTGGCCATCTCCAGGGCGTTGGATATCGAGGCGGCGGTGGAGGAGCCGTGCCCGATGACCACCACCCCCTCCACACCCAGGAGATGTGCCCCCCCGTAGGTCTCGGGATCGAGCCGATTCCGTACCCGGGACAGGGCGGCGCCGACCTCCTCGGTGGATCCTGCCTCGACCTCGGAGAGGGCGTCGGCGATGAGGGCGGCGACCATCCGCGCCGTCCCCTCCACCGCCTTCAGGAAGATGTTGCCCGTGAACCCGTCGGTCACGATCACGTCCGCCCGGTCGGTGCCCACGTCCCGGCCCTCCACGTTTCCCACGAACTCGAGGTCCGATTCCGACAGCAGGCGGTGGGCGGCCCGCTCCAGGTCCCTCCCCTTGCCCTCCTCCTCTCCGTTGGAGAGGAGGCCCACCCGGGGCCGGTCGACACCGAGGAACACCTCGGCTGCCACCGTCCCCATGATGCCGAACTGGAGGATGTGTGCCGGCTTGACGTCCAGGTTGGCGCCGGAGTCGAGGACCACGGTGGGAGAAGGCGGCGTCGGCCAGATGGAGGCAGCCGCGGGCCGCTTCACTCCCGACACCCGACCGATGAGCACCGCGGCCGCGGCCATGGCGGCTCCGGTGGAGCCGGCCGACACGAAGCCCTGAGCCTCGCCGGTTCGCACCATCCGGGCTGCCACCGACACCGAGGCCTCGGGCTTCTCGCGCAGAGCCCGGGTCGGGTCATCCGCCATCCCGATCACGTCCGGGGCGTGGACGATGGGCAATGACTGCTCGTGGTCCTCCAGCGCCTGCTTGATGACCTCCTCATCGCCCACCAGAACGACCTCCACCCCCGACTCGGCGGCGGCAACCGCCCCTGCAACGGGCTGGGAGGGGGCATGGTCGCCCCCCATGGCATCGAGGGCGATGAGTGTCAAGGGCCTGCCTCAGTCGATCTCGAGAACCTCGCGGCCCTTGTACTGCCCGCAGTTGGGACAGGCACGATGCGGCAGCTTGGGCGCCCGGCATTGGGCGCAGGTGGACATGCTCGGCCGGCTCACTTTCCAGGCAGCCTTCCGCTGCCGGGTCCGTCGGCGCGACATCTTCTTCTTGGGAACCGCCATGGGCAGCACTCCTCCGTCGTCACTGGTCCGGGGAATCGAACAATCCCTGTAAGACGGCGAAGGGAGAGCTCACGGGCTCGTCGTGACCGTCGCAGGGGTCTTCATTCAAGTCGCTTCCGCACCGGGGACAAAGTCCCGCGCAGTCCTCCCGGCACAGCGGTCGGGCGGGCACCGCCAACGCTATCTCGTCCCGGACCGGTCCGGCCAGGTCCACGGCATCGTCGGATCCCAGAGCATATCCGTCCTCGTCCGGGACCGACTCGAACACCTGAGTGGCCGAGACCGACACCTCCTCCTCCCATTCCCGCAGGCACCGCGTGCACTGCAGGGTGGCGGCGGCCGCCGCCCGGAATCGAGCGAGCACGCCGTCGGAGATCCCCTCCAGGGTGACCTCCACCGGGGCCCGGTCCCGCACACGGGACTCCCCCACCCGCAGGTCCAGATCAATGGAGCCCTGCTCCAGCCGCCGCTCACCGGGGCGGCCCGCTATGTCGGCGACGTGGAACCGAAGGTCGGAGCTCACAGGGGAACCTCGGGAGGCTTGGGCCGGGCCTTGTGCAGCTCCTCCCGGGAGTAGTGGACCTTGCCCAGCAACTCGCTCAGCAGGTTCTCCACCCTCTCCAGGCTCCGCTCGATCTCGTCCTCGGCCTCCAGACGCAGCCGCCGTGCCTCACCCTCGGCTCTCCGCACCAGGATGTTGGCCTCCTCCACCGCCTCGGCCACGATGTTGGACTCCGAGACCAGTCGTCGGGACTCGGTCTTCGCCTTGTCGATGATCTCCTGGGCCTTCTCGTTGGTCCGGGCGATGAACGCCTCCCGCTCCCTCACCATCCACCGGGCCGCCCGCAGCTCGTCGGGCAGCTCGGCACGCAGCTTCTCCAGCATCACCAGGAACTGCTCCCGGTCGACCAGGACGCTGGAGGACAGGGGCATCGCCTTCGCCTCGTGCAGATGGGCGATCAGATCCTCCACGATGTCCTGCAGCTCCCCCACGGACGGCCGGGTCCGGGCGGCTTCCGCCGCGGTTTCCGACTCCATCCCGGACGAGCCCGCGCCGGGCTCTGGGGCGACGTCCGGCTGAGCCTGCCGCTCCCCCTCCAGGTAAGCCGTGTCGTGGTGGTCCGGGTCGGGGCCGGGGTGATCGCGATCACTCATTGCAGGCGCTCCTCTAATGCAGCGGCCACGCGGGGAGGGACCAAGCCCCGGTACTCTCCCCCCAGTCTGGCAACTTCTCGCACCAACGAGGAGGAGAGATAGGACC
>JBKHJQ010000366.1:0-3195 GCA_046538055.1 Actinomycetota bacterium | reverse complement strand
GGGCTGGGCCTTCCGACGATGGGTCTGTTCACGCTCCCGGTGGGAGCGCTGGCCGGGTGGCTGCTCCACCTGGTGGGACGGAGGATCGGATGACGATGGGCAACGACGCCGCCGCTCCGGGCGAGCGCATCCTGGGCCTCTGGCGATCCCTCGAGAGGTGGCCGGGTGGCGACCGCCTCTTCAGCTCTCTGCTCGGCCTGTTGGTGCCCTATTCAGGCGGCATCCGACCTCGGGTCCGGCACCTGGAGCCCGGCCGGTGTCGCGTCGAGATGAAGGAACGTCGCCGCGTCCGGAACCACCTGAACTCCGTGCACGCCACGGCGCTGGTCACCCTCGGCGAGCTGGCCACCGGGCTGGCCACGCTCACCGCGCTGCCTCCGGGTGTCCGCGGCATCGTGACGGCGCTCGAGGTCGAGTACGAGAAGAAGGCGCGGGGCCTGCTCGCGGCGCAGTGCCGGACCGATCCCTCGGTCCCGCCGGAAGCCGGGGCGTCCGTGGAACACCGGGCCCTGGGCGAGATCCACGACGAGGCCGGCGACCGCGTGGCGACGGTCCGGGCCACGTGGCGCCTGTCGCCGCCGGAGGCGTGAGGCTACCGATCTGTGGTGATTTTCACCACGGGCGGTCGCGCGGTTCTCCCCACAGCTTCGTGACATCGTCCGCCGCATTGCTTATGCTACGACAGCGTCGTGCCGGCGGGCCCGAAGCCTCCGGTCGCCACGGGCGGCCGATCACGGGGAGGGGAGGGCGTATGAAGGACGACCCCACCGACAGGGAGCCTGCACCCCTGGGTCAGCGATTGTTCCAGAGCATCTGGCTCTGGGCGGCGGTGGCCATTCTCTTCTGGCTGCTCTCCTACGTGGTATGGGGTTTCATCGACCTGACGGTCATCCCCGGAGGCTGACATCAGCTCTCCCATTCGGTCTCCCGAAGGCAACTGGTGGAACTGGCCGGTCAGCGGCCAGGAGAAGACGTGGATCGGCTTCGTGGCCGTCACCGGCGTCATCCTCTTCGGCTGGATGTTCGGATGGATGTACGCCGGCGCGCAGAATCCCACCGGTCCCACCTACCGCACCTCCGCCGCGGACTTTCGCGAGAAGGTCGCCGACTACCGCGAACGGGGGACCGAGACGGATCTGGGCTTTCGGCCGCCGGCGGACGACGTCTACGTGGCCGGGGTGCAGTTCGGGTGGAACGGGCTCCCGGTCGTCCTGGAGGCGGGCCGGGAGTATCAGCTCCACCTCACCAGCTACGACGTCCAGCACGGCTTCTCTGTGCGGCCCGGGCACGACGTCTGGAAGCAGCTCAACCTGCAGGCGCTGCCGGGCTACGAGTGGGTGGTCCCGATGGAGTTCGCGGAGCCCGGCATCTACTTCGTCGTCTGCAACGAGTTCTGCGGCGTCGGCCACCGGGTCATGACCGGCGTCTTCCACGTCGTCGAATGACGGGGGGAAGCGTGGGCGGACGATCGTCCGGGGGCGCGACACGATGATCCGCGACCTGTTCGCCAACGACTACGACGAAGACGGCTTCCGCTCCTGCTCGGTGACGGGCCTCCAGGTCCACCGCTCCGTGGAGAACCCGGTCAAGATCTTCGGCCTCACCGCCGTGGTGGCCCTGATCATCGGTGGGATCGGCGCCTTTTTCGTGGCGATGACACGGTGGGAGGTGGTCGGGCTCCTGCCGGCCGAGGACTTCTACCGCGTCCTCAGCATCCACGCCTGGCACCTGCTGATCTTCTGGATGGTGTTCATGGAGGTCGCCATCCTGTACGTGGGCGGCCCCATGGTGCTGGGACGGAAGATGCCGGCCCCCTCCCTGGTCAAGGTGGGGTGGGGGCTGATGGTGGCCTCGGCCGTGGCCATCACCTGGGCCATCTGGGTCTCGGAGGCGCCCCAGCACCAGCAGCCGCTGCTCACCTCCTACGCCCCCCTGCGGTCGCACCCGGTCTTCTACGGGGGCGTGGTGGCCTTCATCCTGGGCACCATCGTGGCCGCTCTCCCCTTCTTTGCCACCCTGTGGCAGGAGAAGAGCGAGTTTCCCGACCGGACCCTGCCGCTGGTCGCCTTCGGCGCGTTCGCGACCTCCATCATCGCGTTCGAGTCCCTGGTGGGCGGGCTGATCACCTACGTGCCGACCTTCCTGTGGTCGATCGGGACGCTGGAGACCATCGACGCGGGCTGGTACCGGCAGGTGTACTGGACCATCGGCCACGGGTCCCAGCAGATCAACCTCGTGGCCATGATCACCGTGTGGTACTTCATGACCCACGTGGTGGGCGGAGCGGAGGTGGTGAGCGAAAAGGTCTCCCGCGCGGCGTTCATCCTGTACGTGTTCTTCATCAACATGGGCGCCGCCCACCACCTGCTCGCCGATCCCGCGGTGAGCGGCGGCTGGCGCATCTGGAACGCCTCCTACGCCATGTACGGCGCCGTGGGGGCGAGCATGATCCACGCGTTCGCCATTCCGGCGGGACTCGAGGCCGGCCTGCGCAAGAAGGGGATCGGCGGCGACGGCTGGTTCGGCTGGCTCCGGCAGGCTCCCTGGCACGACCCGGGCTTCTCGTCCACGGTGTTCAGCGTCGCCCTGTTCGGCTTCCTGGGCGGGATCAGCGGCGTGCTGGTGGGTCAGATGCAGCTGAACGTGATGCGCCACAATACCTTCGCGATCCCGGGCCACTTCCACGCCACGGTGGCGGTGGGCACGACGCTGGCCTTCATGGGCCTGATCTACTACGTGCTCCGCCTCAACTTCTTCCGGGACTGGATGGGCAAGACGCTGGCCCGGCTCCAGCCTTTCCTGTACTCCGGCGCCATGGGGCTGGCCGTCATGGCCATGATGATCCTGGGGATCATGTACAGCGTGCCCCGGCGCCATCCCGAGGGGGTGGAGCTGCCCGGCATCGAGCTCAGCCTCGACGCCGCCGGTCCGATGTTCGCGGTCTTCGGCGTGACCGCGCTGGGCGCCATCCTCGCTGGAATCATCTTCGTGGGGGTCGCCCTGAGCTCGCTTCTCTTCGGCAAGAGGGTCGCGCCCTCGGTGCCCTTTCCCACCGCCCGGCAGGCCACCGGGGCCGATGGCGGCCTGCACGCCTACTCGATGCGCGGCACCTTCGCCCTCTGCCTGCTCTTCCTGATCTCCTTCGCCATTCTCTTTCTGCTGGACTGGGCGTGGCTCGCCGCCATGTGGCAGTTC
>JBKHJQ010000365.1:0-3205 GCA_046538055.1 Actinomycetota bacterium | reverse complement strand
CAGTGCAATCGATCGAGATCGACGCGCCGGCCATGGCCTGCTTCGAGGTGGCGGCGGACATCGAGTCGTACCCCGGGTGGGCGGCCGGGGTGAAGAGCGTGGACGTCCTGGAGCGGGACGGCGAAGGCCGGGCTCACCGTGCCGCCTTCGTCCTGGAGGGATTCGTCAAGGAGATCTCGTACGAGCTCGTCTACGATTACGACCCTCCCCGGCGCATGTCCTGGTTCGCCGATCCCAGCCCCGACATCGAGATGCTGGAGGGCTCCTACGCCTTCATCCACAAGGAGGGTGTGACGGAGGTCGTGTACGCCCTCTCGGTGCTGCCCACGTTCAAGGTCCCCGGCTTCATCCGCCGCCAGGCGGAGAGACAGATCGTCACCACCGCCCTCCGGGGTCTCCGCCAGCAGGTTCTGCAGAGAGTGGGCTGAATGAGCGGAGTGCGGATCGTCCTGGTCACAGGCAAAGGTGGAGTCGGCAAGACGACGATCGCCGCGGCCACCGCCCTGGCCGCAGCCGAGGCCGGACACAGGACGCTCGTGTCCTCCACCGATCCCGCCCACTCCCTGGGCGACGCCTTCGACTCGGAGCTGTCGGACGACGCCGCTCCCATCGTGGGGCGGCTGTTCGGCCAGCAGATCGACACCCAGCGTCAGCTCGACCGCTACTGGGGAGCGATACGCGACCAGCTCATGAACGTGTTCGACTGGGGAGGTGTGTCGGGGATCGAAGCCGAGGAGTTCCTGGTCTTCCCGGGGATGGACGAGTTGTTCGCACTGCTGGAGGTGAACCGCCATGCCCGCTCCGGGGACTTCGACGTGGTGGTGGTCGATTGCGCGCCCACCGCCGAGACCCTGCGCCTGCTGTCGCTGCCGGAGGTGCTGTCCTGGTACTTCGAGCGCATCCTCCCCAGCGAGAGGCGGATCCTGCGAGCTGCCCGCCCCTTCCTGTCGCGTGTCACCGATCTCCCCGTGCCGGAGGACCGGGTGTTCGACGCGGCCAACACCGTCTTCGGGGGGATCGAAGAGGTGAAGGAACTGCTGGGCGATCCCTCCATCACCTCCGCCCGACTGGTCGTGAACCCCGAGAAGATGGTGATCGACGAGGCCCGACGCACCTTCACGTACCTGTCGCTCTTCGGGTATGGAGTGGACGGCGTGATCGTCAACCGGGTCCTCCCCGAGGAGGTGTCTGATCCGTACTTCTCGCGGTGGCATACGATCCAGAAGGCTCACCTGGACGCGGTGGACGCCGGGTTCGCCGACCTGCCCCGTCTTCGCCTGCGCCTGTTCGACGACGAGATGGTGGGGATCGATCGACTGCGGGACATGGCGGAGGAGCTGTACGGCGACACCGATCCCATCGCGGGATTCGCAGCGCACAGCCCCTTCCGCGTCCGGGAGGTGGACGAGGAGGTGGTTCTGGAGATGGAGGTCCCCTTCGCCGGCAGGGAGGAGCTGGACGTCTACCGCCAGGCCAACGAGCTCTACATCCAGGTGGGACCCTACCGGCGGTCCTTCCTGCTCCCCGACAGCCTCCGGCGCCGATCGGTGGCGGGCGCCCGGCTGGAGGGAGGCTCACTCATGATCCGCTTCGGGGCGGCCGGCCGATGACCGACTCGGAGACCAGTGCCGCATTGCGAAGGGCGGCCCGCCGGGCGGCGTTCCATCTGCTGCGAGCCGGCCTGGAGGGTGTTCGGGCCCTGGAGGCCTTCATCGATGAGCTCGCCAAGGTGGGACGGGACGATGGGCCGGGAGAGGACCAGAAGGGTCCCGAGCGGGTGCGGATCGACGTGGAATGAGGGGCGCCGTCGGCGTCGACGTGGGGGGCAGTTTCGTCAAGGCGGTCCGGCTGGATGAAGGCGGAGCCGCAACCGAGCGCGACATCCGTGCCACACCTCGGCGCTGGGACGGGATCATGAGGACGGTGTCGGCGTTGGCCTCCTCCCTGGGCGCGGGGCTGCCCCTGGGTGTGGGCCTGGCCGGCCTGGTCGACCACCACCGGGGAGTGCTGGTGTGGGCTCCCCATCTTCCCGGCCAGGAGGTGGACGTGCAGGACTCCCTGGAGCAGAGGCTGGGAGTGGGCGTGGCGGTGGACAACGACGCCAACCTGGCGGCGCTGGCCGAGCATCGGCTGGGCGCGGCCCGGGGCGCATCCAGTGCCCTCACGCTCACCCTGGGGACGGGAATCGGCCTGGGTGTCATCCTGGAGGGCCGGATCTATCGGGGGAGGGCGCATGCCGGGGAGGTGGGCCACGTGACCGTGGAACCGGACGGTGAGGAATGCGCCTGCGGCCGGAGGGGATGCTGGGAGACCAAGGTGTCGGGAGCACGGCTCGACTCGGTGGCAGCCGCCCTCCTGGGCGAGGGGCAGGTAGCCGCCGACATGGTGTCCGCGGCCCGGGCCGGGGACTCGCCGGCGGTGAGGGCGATGGAAGAGGCGGGGGAGTGGCTGGGGCGGGGCATCGAGGCGCTGGCGCTCGCATTCGATCCGGAGATCATCGTGGTGGGAGGCGCCGCGGCCGCAGGGGGCGATCTGCTGCTGGAACCGGTGCGCCGGCACCTATCGGGGACGGAAGGCGCCGGGTGGCGCCGGCTGCCCGATGTGGCGGCCGGTAGCCTGGGTCCCGACGCCGGTGCCATCGGAGCCGCCTTGATGGCCGGGGAGAAGAGCAATGGGTGAGACGATCCGCCCCGACGATGTGATCCCGCCCCAGGGCGGGACGGGCCTGCAGGTGCGGAGGCTGGCTCGCGACCTCGCCCTCCTCCTTCCCAACATCCTCAAGCTCCTGGCCCGCCTGATCCGGGACCCCCGGGTGCCCCGCCGCTCCAAGCTGCTGGTGGGGGGCCTGCTGGCCTACCTGGCGTCACCCGTCGACCTGGTCCCCGACTTCATCCCCGCCGTGGGGATGGCCGACGACGTCCTCCTGTCGGCGTACGCCTTGGCCCATCTCATCGAGCGGGCCGGCGAGGACGTGGTCCTGGAGCACTGGGACGGGCCTTCCGACCTCCTGGAGATGGTCCGGGACTTCCTGGATGCCGTGGGTGCGTTCATCCCGGCCCGGCTCCGCCGCTGGGTGGACCGCCTGGGGGGTTAGAAGCTCTACCCTGGAGGATGCATGGAGTTCCGCCGCATCCAGCACCTGCCCCCCTACGTCTTCGCTCAGGTCAACGAGCGGAAGATGGAGGCCCGCCGCAGCGGTGAGGAC
>JBKHJQ010000364.1:0-3212 GCA_046538055.1 Actinomycetota bacterium | reverse complement strand
GTGGATGCCCGCCATGAGGACGCCTTCGCCTGGGGGGAGCAGGCCATCGACCTGGCGCGCCGGTGCCGTGATCCCCGCTCCCTCGCCCAGGCGCTGAACACGGTGGGGGCCGCCCGTCACCGCCTCGACCCCTCCGATGACTCGCTGCTGACAGAGAGCCTGGAGCTGGCCCGGGCAGAAGGGCTGCACGATGGCACTCTGGCCCGGGCGTACGTCAACCTGGCGGTCTGCCACCTGGAGGGGATGCAGTACGGGGAGGCGGCCAGGTACCTGGCCGAGGGGCTGGACTACTGCGATCGGCACGACGTCTACATCTTCACCCGGTACCTCCTCTCCATCCGCTCCTGGTGGCACATGGAGCAGGGGCGGTGGGAGCCCGCCGAAACGGACCTGGCGGAGGTGATCGACGAGGACTCGGTGGTGGCGATCCGGGCCCTGAGGGTCAAGGGGATGATCCTGGCCCGCCGGGGTGATCCGGAGGCGAAGGCGACCCTCAGGAGGGCCTTCGATCTCGCCGACCGGCTGGGAGAGTCCCAGGGTCTCATCCCCATATCGGCTGCCCTGGCGGAAAGGGCCTGGCTGGCGGGCGAGATGGAAGAGGAGGTGGACACCCTCCAGAGCATGTACCGACGGGCTCTACGTTCCCGGGTACCCCGCTGGATGGGGGAAACGGCCACCTGGCTGGCCAGGGCGGGCCTCGACCCGGACCCGCCCCCGGAGACCGCGCTCCCTCACAGGCTCCAGATACAGGGTGAGTGGAGGGAGGCGGCGAATCTCTGGGCAGAGCTGGGAAGGCCGTACGAGGAGGCGGATGCCCTGGGCGAGCTGGAAGACCCCGAGGCCCTCCACCGGTCCCTCGCCATCCTCGACCGCCTGGGGGCGTTGCCCCGGGCGGCCCAGGTACGACGGAAGATGAGCTCCCTGGGCATAGAGCACATCCCGCGCGGGCCCACTCCCGCCACCCGGGACCATCCCGCCGGACTCACTCCCCGCCAGGCCGAAGTCCTGGGAATGCTGGCGGAGGGGCTCACCTACCGCCAGATCGCCGACCGCCTCTTCGTGTCCCCCAAGACGGTGGACCACCACGCCACGGCCATCAGGGCCAAGCTGGCGGTCGCCACCCGCCACGAAGCCGTGGCCGAGGCCCGAAGGCTGGGGCTCCTCGACGGCTGATCTCGGGTACCCACCCGACCGATATAGGGAGTGCCGCCCGATGCGCGCCCGAGCTCGCGGCCCATAGCTTGGCGTGGTCGCCAATCCAGGAGGTCTACAGGTGCATCACCCCGGAGGCAGGACCCGGGCTCGAGCCCTGGCGTTGGCGGGTGCCATGAGCCTGGTAGCGACGGCATGCGTGGGAGCCGGCGGCCCGGAACTGGACTCCGGCTCGGACACCACCTCTGCCCCCGCTCCCCCACCCACCACCGTTCCGACCACGATCGGCGAGGGGGACGAGGTGCCCGTGCCGGAAGAAGCCTTCAGCTACAACGTCGGGATCTTCCAGGACATCGCCACCGACAACCCCTGGGCCGACAACGACTCGTGCTGCAACTCGGTGTGGAACCGCTACGTGCTCTTCCCGACATATGGCCAGCTCTACTCCCTCACCTATCCCGGTCCGGAGGTGAAGCCCTTCCTGGCCTCCACCGAGGAGGTTCCCGTGCCGGAACGGGAAGGCGATGTCTGGGTGGCCCGGGTGCCGATGGTCGAGGGCGCCACCTGGAGCGACGGTGAGCCGATAACCGCCCACGATGTCGCGTTCACATGGAACACCGTCGCCCAGTTCTGCCTGGGTGGTTCGTGGCCCGACCTGGCCACCCCCGCCGCACCCCACCCCGACTGCGGGGAAGAAGATGAGGAGGCGACCGAGACGCTGGGTGTGTTGAGTGTCGAGGCGGAGGACGACCACACCGTGGCAGTGACCTTCAACGGCCGGCCGGGGCTGGCCATCTGGGGTCTGGGCAACGGCGTCTGGAACATGAACGTCTTCCCCCGCCACTTCTGGGAGCCGGTGGTGGAGGAGGCCCGATCCAGCGACGATCCCCGCCAGGCCCTGATCACGGCCTCCGGCGAGGGAGCGCCCGCCGCCGGTGTGACGGTCTTCGACCAGCATGTGGAGGGAAGCCACGCCCGGACCGTGGCCAATGCCGGGTACCACCGCTCGGGCTCGACGGTCTCCAGCGGAGGAGTGGAGTACCCGCTGGGCCCCTTCGCCGACGACGTCAACTTCACCCTGTACGGAAGCCAGGACGCCGCCGTCCTGGGCCTGGCCGGCGGGGAGGTCGACTTCCTCCTCAATCCGGTGGGGATGGCGGTGGGCCTCCAGGACCAGGTGAACGACAACCCCGACCTGGCCGCCATAGTCAACCCCATCAACTCCTTCCGCTACCTGGGTCTCAACCTGGAACGGGAGCCGATGAGCGATCCCGCCTTCCGGGACGCGCTGGCGGTGATCATCGACAAGGGGTTCGTGACCGACAACCTGCTCCAGGGGGTCCCCTACCCCGTCTACTCCATGGTTCCGGAGGGAAACCAGGTCTGGCACGACCCGGAGGTGGAGGCGGAGATCCGCAAGAGCCAGATGGGCGGGGCCTCCCATCAGGAGCGGACCCAAGAGGCGGTCAGGATCCTCACCGAAGCCGGCTACTCATGGGATGTGACTCCCGGCTACGACGAGGACGGGAACTTCCAGACAGGGCAGGGACTCATCGGACCGGATGGGGAGCCGGTCCGCCAGCTGGAGCTGCTATCGCCCACGCCGGGCTACGACCCCTTCCGGGCCACATTCGGACAGCAGATCGCCGCCTCGGCCCTGGAGCTGGGGATCCCCGTGGCGAACCTGCCCACCGAGTTCAACCGGCTCATCGAGCTGGTCTACACGCCCGTCGACGGGGAGATGGACTACGACATGTTCATCCTGGGTTGGGATCTGGGCAATCCCGCCTTCCCGGGATTCATGCGCTCGTTCTTCGGAGCGGACTCGCTGACGGCCGAGTCGGGAGGCAACAACAACACCGGATTCAACCATCCCGAGTTCGAGGAGCTGCTGGACCGGCTGGACGCCACCGACGATCTGGACGAAGCCCGGGATCTGATCTCTGGGATGGAGAGGATCCTGGCCGAGGAGAAGCCCTACATCCTGCTGTTCGCAACCGGGGTACTGGAGTTCTACAACTCCGGACGCATCCAGTATCCGTTCACCGAGGTCCTGGGTG
>JBKHJQ010000363.1:0-3214 GCA_046538055.1 Actinomycetota bacterium | reverse complement strand
GGCACCGTTCTGTGACAGGGAGGCCGTTCTCCAAGGTGCCCGCCCCCGGCGTCCGGTTTCTGGCATGATCCGGTTGGCGCGAGTCGATTGACCCTTTATGTGGATGCTCGATCCCGATGTGACCCATCTGAATCACGGCTCCTTCGGCGCCACTCCCGTCCGTGTGCTGGAGGACCAGGACGACTGGCGGCGGCGCCTGGAGACCAATCCCGTGCGGTTCTTCGACGAGGAGTACCACCCGGCCCTGGCGGATGCCCGGGATCGCCTGGTGGGCTTCGTGGGCGGGGAGGTGGAGGGGACCGCCTTCATATCCAACACCACCACCGGTGTGAACGCCGTGCTCTCCTCGCTCCCTCTGGGACCGGGAGACGAGGTGGTCGTGACGAATCACGAGTACAACGCCTGCAGGAACGCGGCGGAGGCGTGGGCGCAGCGGGCCGGGGCCAAGGTGGTGGAAGCCCGGATCCCGTTTCCCCCCGGCTCGCCCAAGGTGGTGGTGGAGCAGATCATGGCGTCGGTGAGCTCTGCCACCCGGCTGGTGATCGTGGACCATGTCACCTCGCCCACAGGACTGATCTTCCCGGTGGAGGCCGTGGTGGCCGCCCTGGAGCCGGAAGTCCCCGTCCTCATCGACGGTGCCCACGCTCCCGGCATGCTCCCCCTGGACGTGGGAGCCTTGGGGGGGTCCTTCTACGTGGGCAATCTCCACAAGTGGGTATGCGCCCCCAAGGGGGCGGCCTTCATCTCGGTGGCGGAGCGCCATCGGGACGACCTCAAGCCGCTGGTCATCAGCCACGGCTGGAACATGAGGTCACCCGACCAGCCCTGGATCCATGCCCTGTTCGACTGGACGGGCACGGACGATCCCACCGCCCACCTGGCGGTCCCGGCCGCCATCGCCACGATGGGCAACGCCCATCCCGACGGATGGGACGGAGTCAGATCCGCCAACCACACCCTGGTCGTGGAGGGTCGCAGGATCGTATCCGAGGCTCTGGGTCTGGATCCCGGGCCGGGGGAGGAGTGGTGCGGCTCGATGGCCGCCACGGTCCTTCCGGGCGAGGCGGAGGAGGGAGTGATCGTGGACGAGCTCACCTCCCGCCTTCGCCACAACCACGCCATCGAGGTGCCGGTCTTCGCCTGGGAGGGCCGTCGCATTCTCCGCCTCTCCGCGCAGCGCTACAACCGACTCGACGACTACCGCCGTCTGGTCGACGCGCTCATCGACGAGCTGACCTGACCCCGGCTCTCGGGTCAGGAGATGTAGAGGCTCTCGATCTCGGTGGCGTAGCGCTCCGAGATGATGTTGCGTCGCAGCTTGAGGGTGGGGGTCAGCTCGTTGCCCTGGATGCTGAAGTCGCCCGGGAGGATCCGGAAGCGCCTGATCGACTCGGCCTGGGAGACGGCCCGGTTGGCGCTCTCCACCGCCTCTTCCACCTCGGCCAGGAGGTCGGGGTGCTCGGCGGCTTCCTCCAGGGGGACGTCCAGCTCGTGGCGGGCCGCCCAGCGCGGGTACTCCTCGGCGTCGATTGTGATGAGAGCGCCGATGAAGGGCCGCCGGTCGCCCACCACCATGGCCTGGCTGATGAGGGGATGGGCCCGCAGCCGGTCCTCCAGGACCGCGGGGGCGACATTCTTGCCGCCGGCGGTGACGATGATCTCCTTCTTGCGGCCGGTGATGCGTATGTACCCGTCCTCGTCCATCGAGCCCACGTCGCCGGTCTGGAACCAGCCATCGTCGGTCATGACCTCGGCAGTGGCCCGGGGGTTCTTCCAGTAGCCCCGGAACACCATGTCCCCTTTGAGCAGGATCTCGCCGTCGTCGGCGATGGCGCCGGACGCTCCCGGGACCGGCTGGCCCACGGTGCCTATCTTGGTCGCACCCGGTGGGTTGACACAGGAGGCCGCCGAGGTCTCGGTGAGGCCGTAGCCCTCCAGGACCACCAGCCCGATCCCGTTGAAGAAGTGGCCCAGGCGCTCTCCCAGCCCGGCGCCCCCGCTCACCGCATGCTGCACCCTCCCTCCCAGCGCATCCCGCAGCCGGGAGTAGACGAGACGGTCGAAGAGCCCGTGGAGGAGCCGCATCCCCCACCCGACCCGGCCCGCTTCCCGCCGGCGGGAGTACTCGGCCGCCACCTTGGCGGCCAGGTCGAAGATGCGCCCCTTCCCCTCATCGTGGGCTTTCTGGGAGGCGCCGTTGTACACCTTCTCGAAGACGCGGGGGACGGCGAACAGCCACGTGGGACGGACCATCGCCAGTTCCTCCATGAGGGCGTTCGCCCCCGTGGAGTAGGCGATCTGGGCCTGGGTGGAGACCGAGCCCACCTGGACGATGCGGGCGAAGCTGTGCGCCAGGGGAAGGAACATCAGGGTCACCGCCCCCCGATGCAGAACCTCGCTCAGCACCGCCTCGGCCTGGGTGACGGTCCAGACGAAGTTGCGGACGGTCAGCTCACAGCCCTTGGGCATGCCGGTGGTCCCCGACGTGTAGACCAGGGTGGCCAGGTCATCCTGGGTGACGGAACGGGCCCGTTCCAGCACCTGCTCGTCGCTCACCGACTCCCCCCGGGCGATCAACTCGTCCAGCCCCCCGGCGTCGATGGTGAGCACCGTCGGTCGGGCGTCCTCCCCGGCGAGGGCGTCGTCGACCACCTTGCGGAGGTCGTCGTTGGCGCAGACCACGACCTCCGACTCGGAGTCGCTGATGATCCACTGGACCTGCTCGGGCGACGAGGTCTCATAGATCGTGACGGTGGCGCATCCCGCCGCCCAGATGGCGTAGTCCAGGAGGGTGAACTCGTAGCGGGTGGGGGAGAAGATGCAGACCCTCGTACCCGGTTCCAGGCCCATCCCGATCAGGCCGCCGGCCAGGCGCCGAACCCTCTCGGCCATCTCCGCGTACGTGATCGATCGGAAGGAGTCGCCCTCCCGGTACAGGAGGATGGGATCGTCACCCCGTTCCTCCTCGTGACGCCACAGGGATGTGGTGAGGTTCTCGGAGGGCCCCGGTTCCACCCCGCCGGGGGTGGTGTACTGGCGGATGAGGGTGGTGCTCATGAGCCTGAGAGTAGGGGATTGGCGATGCTGCTGCTAGGGGCGGAGGACTCCCCGGTCTACCCTCCGAGCGATGGAGCGGATCGGATTCATCGGACTGGGGATCATGGGATCGGGGATGGCCGCCAACCTGGTGGAGGCGGGCCACGACGTCGTGGTG
>JBKHJQ010000020.1:0-13821 GCA_046538055.1 Actinomycetota bacterium | reverse complement strand
GAGGTGGTACTTGGCCTTGGCCATGCCCACCAGGAGCGGCCAGATCAAGACGGCGTGATCGCCGGCCGCCACACCCAGCGTGGTGTGACCGTCCAGGATCCGGGCGGAGCGTCCCGCGATCGGGATGTCGGAGAGGAGGGCCGCGGCCAGCCCTGCCCCCACCGCCGCGCCGTTGATGGCGGACACGATCGGCTTGGAGCACTCCACCACGTTGCGGACCAGGTCCCGGGCCTCCCGCAGGGCTCGCCGGTGTGCCTGCGGCTCGGAGATCATTCCCTCGATCAGGCTGAAGTCCCCTCCCGCCGAGAACGCCCGGCCCTCTGCCCTGAGCAGTATCACCCGGGTGGGGTCGTGGGCGTCGAGGTCGTTCCAGACGTAGGCGAGCTCCCGGTGGCCCCTCTCATCCAGGGCGTTGAGGCGTTCGGCGTCGTCCAGGATCACCTCGGTCACGCCCGAGTCGGAGACGTGGATCCGCAGCGCCCCGTAGTCGTCCAGGCCCAATATCAGCCCTCGGCCGCGACCCAGTGGGCATGGAGGGCATCGAGCGTCTCGGCGGGCTTGTCCCAGTGCGGGAGCCCGCTGGTCCCCTCGACCCGGACGGCATTCCATCCGTCCCGTCCCGCCAGGAACTCGGGGAGCCGGTGGAAGTCGACGAAGGGGTCCCGGTCGTAGAGGACGAGGGAAGGCGACTTCACCTGCGAATAGAGGGTCTCCATGGCGGTGGGAGTGAACAGCTCACCGGTCAGGAAGGCAATGGGGGCGTGACGAGCCCCCGGTTGGTGGGCAGATCTGTAGGCATACTCCACCAGCATCTCGTCGACCGGTCCGGTGAATGTCCGGTCCAGGAAGTAGCGGATGGAGCTGCGGCTGGAGATGCCGTCGAAGACGGCCTGGGACCACAGGGGAAACCGAAGGAACGCGGCCAGGAGCAGACTGGGCCGGCGGGTATGGCCGAAGCCGGTGGGGGAGAGCAACGCCAGGCTCTTGACCAGGTCGGGTCGGTCGATGGCCGCCCGGGCGGCGAACTCGCAGCCGAGGGAGAGCGCCACCACGTGAGCCGGCTGTCCGATCCTGCTCAGTGCCTGGTCGATGGCGAGCTCCATCATCCGGGGCGTGTAGGGGCGCTGACCACGGTCCGACGCTCCGAACCCGGGGAGATCCATCGCCCACACCGGGCGCTCCGCCCCCAGGCGGGTGTAGAGCGGCCGCATCTCGTAGGACGAGGCGGCCGCGTTGACCGAATGCACCAGCAGAACGGGTGTGCCCGTGCCGCCCTCCTGGTGGTAGACGGCCATCTGGCCCCCGGAGCCGTCGTCGATGTCCTGGTGGGACCCGGGCAGGGGCGGTCCGATCTCCATCTGGTGGTCCACCACCATCGCCGACCAGGCGATGCCCGCTCCGGTGGCGATGGTGGCCAGGCGGGGCAGGTTCTTCGTGGTCTTCCATCCGAGCTTCAGCAACATGGGCAATCCCTCTCGTCTCGTTCCAGCCTAAGGCTCGGGAGGATGCTGTGAGTCCATTCGCCCAGGGCGTGGGCGGCCGCAACCGCCGGCCGGAGTCAGTCGCCCAGGGAAATGCCGAGACGGCGGGCGCTGTGGACCATGGGATGGTCCAGGGGGACGCTCTTGCGTTTCCCCGCGATCTCCTTCAGATCCACCGGCTCCACGCCCTCGCCCCGGGCTGCTACCAGGACGCCGTGAACTCCCTGGGCGATCAGGTCGACGCAGGCCACCCCCAGCCGGGTGGCCAGCATGCGGTCCGCGGGCGAGGGGGTGCCGCCCCTCTGCACGTGACCGAGGATCGTCACCCGGGACTCGAGGCCGGTCACCTCCTCCAGCTCTCCCGCCAGCTGCTCCGTGGACCGGGCTTGACCCTGCTCGAATCGCGCCAGGGCTTCCCGGGCGGCCGCCTTCTCCTCACCGGTGGCGGATTGCTTGCCCTCCCGCAACCTCTGCAGCTCGGCCGCCGCCTGTACGGACATGGCGCCTTCCGCCACCGCCACGATCGAGAAGGGTGAACCGATGGCCTTGCGCTGGAGGATCTTGTCGGCCACGGCGTCGACGTCGTAGGGGATCTCGGGGACGAGGATCACATCGGCGCCGGAGGCGAGGCCCGATCCCAATGCCAGCCAGCCGGCGTTGTGGCCCATCACCTCCACCACCACGATCCGGTGGTGGCTGTGGGCGGTGGAGTGGAGACGGTCGATCGCCTCCGTGGCGATCGTGACGGCCGTGTCGTATCCGAACGTGACGTCGGTTCCGTACACGTCGTTGTCGATGGTCTTGGGCAGGGCCAGGACCGGTATCCCCACATCCGCCAGGCGGAGGGCGTTCTTTATGGTCCCCCGCCTCCCAGGCACACGAGGGCCTCCAGATGGTGCTCCTCGACGTTACGGCGCATCAGCGGACGCATGTCGGCCGGCTTGGTGTTGCCTATCTCCATCTTGTGGACCCGGGCACGGCTGGTCCCCAGAATCGTCCCGCCCTTGTCCAGGATTCCCGCCAGGTCCTCGGGGCCGAGGCGCAGATAGCGGTTCTCCATCAGGCCCCGGAACCCGTCCCGGAACCCGATGAGCTGCATGTCATATGTGCGGGCGGCCGCCTTGCCCACCGCCCGGATGGCGGCGTTGAGGCCGGGGGAGTCGCCTCCCGCCGTGAGGATCCCGATGGTGCGGGGCATCGGACGTGATGCTAACCCGGTCCCCGGGATGGAACCATCCCTGGGTGTCGGGGACCTATGCGGCGTCGGCCATCGACCAGTGAGGGCAGACGGGCTCCGGGCCCTGGCAGACGATCGAGTAGGCGAGTCCCGCCTCCTCCAGGTTGCGGAGAGCCTCTTCCAACTCGGAGTGCGGGGGAAGTGTCGTGATGCTCATGCCCGGCAACCTACAGGGAGGGTGTGACACGAATCAGGTGGCGGGCTCCAGACGGCGGGGAATGGCCGACCGATAGGCTTGGGCCGCCGTGGCGAGGTCCACCACCGCCGATGCGCCTCCCCGCGAGAAGACGATCTGGCCACCTCCGAAGGTACCCAGCCGATGGACCGGAGCCTGGGCTTCTGCCGCCATCTCCTCCACCTGGGAGCGCCGCTCCGGCTCGGCCGCGAACAGGAAGCGGTGGGGATCCTCCGAGAACAGGTGACGCCAGTTGTCGTATTCGATCGTCACCCCCACCTCCGAGGCGATGGCCATCTCGGCTGCGGCCACCGCCAGTCCTCCGTCGGATATGTCGTGGAGGCAGCCCGACACTCCCTCGATCGCCAGACGCGCCGCCAGCGCTATCACCGATCGCGCCATCGTCCCGTCGGGCGGCGCCGGGCGGCCGCCCAGATGCCCGAAGGTCACCTTCTCGAAGGCCGATCCCGCCAGGTTGGAGCTCCGGGAGGGGCCGGCCAGCCACAGGTCCATCCCCTCGGTGGCCCGGTCGAGACGGGGTGGCCGGGACGGGACGGGGTCGGCCACCCCCACCAGTCCCACCACGGGGGTGGGGAAGATGTCGACGCCGTCGGTTTCGTTGTAGAACGAGACGTTGCCTCCCACCACCGGGATTCCCAGAGCCTCACAGGCCTCGGATATCCCTTCGATGCTCTCGCGGAACTGCCACATCACCTCCGGCTTCTCCGGATTCCCGAAGTTGAGGTTGTCGACCGCCGCCCGGGGGAGAGCCCCCGTCGTGGCCACGTTCAGGGCCGCCTCGTACACCAGTCGGGCTGAACCCCGCCGAGGATCCAGATGGCACAGGGCACCGTTGCCATCCGTGGACACGGCCAACCCCTTGTCGGTGCCCTTGATCCTCAGGAGGTTGCCGTCGTGGCCGGGTCCGATCACCGTGTTCAGGAACAGCATGTGGTCGTACTGCTCGTAGACCCAGGCGGCCGAGGCGATGGAGGGGTCGTCCAGGAGCTGGAGGAGGGCCGTGGCCAGAGCCGGTTGCGCCATGTGCTCCAGCTTGTTGGACCACAGGTCCTCCATCCAGGAAGGCTCACCCAGGGCCCGTTCGTAGCGGGGGGCGGCGTCGCTGAGCGACCGAGCCGGGACCTCAGCCACGGTCTCCCCGTTCATCCGGACCTGGAGCATGGCGCCGTCGGTGACGCTGCCCACGACCGAGGCGTCGATCTCCCACTTGCGGGCGATCTCCAGGACCTCTTCCACTCGCCCGGGCTCCACGAATGCCATCATCCGCTCCTGGGACTCCGACATGAGCAGCTCCGGGGCGGTCATGCTCGGTTCCCGGACGTGGACCGAATCCAGGTTCAGCTCGGCTCCCACCCGGGCCCGGGCAGCCGGTTCGGAGGCGGCGCAGGAGAGACCGGCCGCCCCCAGGTCCTGGATGCCCACCACCAGCTTCCGCTCGTACAGCTCCAGGCAGGCTTCGATCAGCTTCTTCTCCTGGAACGGATCCCCCACCTGGACGGAGGGCCGCTTGGAGGACGACTCCTCATCGAAGGAGGCGGAGGCCAGAACCGAGGCGCCGCCGATCCCGTCCCGGCCGGTAGCCGCACCCAGGAGCACAGCAACGTTCCCCGGCTCCCCGGCGGTGCCGAGAACCAGCTGGTCGCGCCGCATCAGGCCCAGGCACATCACGTTGACCAGCGGATTTCCCGAGTAGCACTGCTCGAAGGCCACTTCTCCCCCCAGCGTGGGGACTCCCACCGCGTTCCCGTATCCGGCGATCCCCGAGACGACCCCCGAGAACAGGTAGCGGTTGCGGGGATGGTCGAGAGGGCCGAAGCGGATCTGGTCCCACAGGGCGATGGGCCGCGCGCCCATGGTGAAGACGTCCCGGAGGATCCCCCCCACACCCGTGGCGGCTCCCTGGTACGGCTCCACGTAGGAAGGGTGGTTGTGGCTCTCTATCCGGAAGGCGGCCAGCCATCCATCGCCCACGTCGATCACGCCGGCGTTCTCCCCGGGCCCCACCACGACCCAGGGCGCCTCCGTGGGGAACCGGCCCAGGTGGACACGGGATGACTTGTAGGAGCAATGCTCCGACCACATGACCGAGTACATGGCCAGCTCCGCCGGCTCCGGCTCCCGTCCCAGGATCTCGACGATGCGAGCGTGCTCGTCGTCGGTCAGGCCCAGGACCCTGTGGACGGTGTGAGCCTGGTCGGCCGGCTCCGGCGCCTCTCCCTCGGTGATTCCGTCCTGTTCGGGGGCGAGGTCTGTCCTCATGTCGTCACCTTCTCGCAGGAGGCGACCAGCCCCTCGAGCAGGACGCGTCCGTCGGCAGAACCGAGGATCTCCTCTGAGGACCTCTCCGGATGGGGCATGATGCCCACCACGTTTCCGCCGGTGTTGGCCACCGCCGCCGCCTGCTGCTGCGAGCCGTTCACGTCCTCGGTGTAGCGGGCAACGATCCGGGCCTGGTGGTCCGGGTCGGTGTACTGTCCCTCGTAGGAGTTGAGTGGCACGGTGAGCACGGCTCCTTCCTCCGCCGCCGCCGTCAATACCGTCTCCGTGTCCACTACCTCGATCTGGATGGGCTTACACAGGAAGCGGAGGCCCCGGTTGGCGATGAGCGCGCCCGGGAGCAGGCGAGCCTCGCACAGGATCTGGAATCCGTTGCAGATGCCCACCACCGGCCTCCCTGCCTTCGCCATGGCGGCAACGGGCTCCATCACCGGGGAGAAGCGGGCGATGGCGCCCGCTCTCAGGTAGTCGCCGTGAGCGAACCCCCCCGGCAGGACGACTCCGTCGATCCCGGAGAGGTCGGAGTCACGATGCCACACCTGCTCCACGTGGGTTCCCAGGGATTCCAGCGCCCAGGCGACGTCCATCTCGCAGTTGGTTCCGGGGAAGACCACCACCCCGATCGTGCTCACTGCCGGGAACCCTCCGTATCCGGCTCGTGGACGTGCACCGAGTAGTCCTCGATGACGGGATTTGCGAGGAGCCTCCTGCACATCTCCTCCACCGTGGCGGCGACCTCGTCGGGGTCGTCGCCTGCCACATCCAGATGCAGGGTCCTGCCGGTGCGGACGCTCTCCACCGTCGTGTAACCAAGGTCCGAGAGCGCACGGAGGATGGTGGACCCCTCCGGGTCGGCGATCTCGGGTCGTCGCTCGATGTGGACGGTCACTTTCATCTTCCCGTGTCCAGGTAGGTGGCGAAATCGGCGCCGGTGATCCGCTCGTAGGCCTCGATGTACCGGGCGCGGGTGCCATCGATCACCTCCGGCGGGAGGGGAGGAGCGGGGGGATGATGGTCCCAGCCTGTCGAGTCGAGCCAGTCGCGGACGTACTGCTTGTCGAAGCTGGGCACGGGCGAGCCCGGTTGCCATTCGTCCGCCGGCCAGTAGCGGGAGGAGTCGGGGGTGAGCACCTCGTCGATGAGAATCAGGCTCCCGCCGGCATGGCCGAACTCGAACTTGGTGTCGGCCAGGATCACCCCCCGCTCGGCGGCGTAGTCGGCGGCTCTCCGGTAGATGTCGAGTGAGCGCCTTCGCAGCTCCTCGTAGAGCTGGTCTCCCAGCACCTCCCGGGTCCGGGCCTCGGTGATGTTCTCGTCGTGTCCGGTGGTCGCCTTGGTGGCGGGTGTGAAGATGGGCTCCGGGAGCTTGTCGGCCATCTTCAGCCCGGAGGGAAGGTGCTCGGTGGTGGGCCCGCCGCCCGCCTGGTACTCCCGCCACGACGATCCGTACAGGTAGCCGCGGACCACACACTCCACCGGCACGACCTCGGCCCGCCGTACCACCATCGCCCGCCCCCGAAGCTCATCGCGCTGTTCGGCCGTGAGGGCGTCGACGCCGGACAGATCGGTGGTCACCAGGTGGTTGGGGACACCGAGGTAGTCGAAGAAGTGCAGCGATAGCCCCGTGAGGACGCGGCCCTTGTCGGGGATGGGCTGATCCAGGATGACGTCGTAGGCGGATATGCGGTCTGTGGCGACGAAGAGGAGGTGGTCGTCGTCGATCTCGTAGATCTCCCTGACCTTCCCGGATGCCAGATGGGGCATTGACAGCACGGAGGGTCATCGTAGCCGCTCCTCCACCGGCGAGGTGTAACCGCCCGGCCCGGTTGCCACCGGGCGGGAGGAGGGTCGTTAGCATCGCCCGACATGAATGTCGGAGAGGACTCCGCCTCCCTCCCGGGCTCCGGTCCGTGGGCGGCGCGGCTGGGGATCGAGCCTCTCCCGGGAGAGGCGGGGCTGTCGATGCGGATCGGGCCCGAGCATCTGAATTTCCTGGACGGCGCCCACGGTGGGGCGCTCTTCAGCCTGGCGGAGGCGGCCCTTCGGGGCGCGGCCGGTGATGGAGCGGAAGCCACCCTGGTAGAGGCCCACCTCGCTCTCACGGCCGGGGGTGGTGAGGGCGAAGTGCTCACGGCTCTGGTCCACCCCGTCAAGACGGGTCGCACCCTGGGGGTGTACCGGGTGGCGGTGACCCGCACAGACGGGCGACTTGTGGGCGAGTTCACGGGGACCGTGAGGTTCGGCCCGTGAGCCTGCGCGTGGGTGTCGACCTGGGCGGCACCAAGATCGAGGCTGTGGCCCTGTTCCCGGACGGGTCGGAGGAGCGGCGGTTGGGGGTCCCTACTCCCCGGGACGACTATCAGGGGACGTTGGAGGCGATCGCCAGTCTCATCCAGGACGTGGCTCCCGACCTGCCTTCCGGGATGCCGGTGGGTGTGGGTACGCCGGGGACCATCTCCCCGTTCGATGGGCTGATGAAGAACTCGAACTCGGTGATGCTGAACGGCCGTCCCCTGGACCGTGACCTCGAGGATGTGCTGGAGCGGCCGGTGGAGATGCGCAACGACGCCGACTGCTTCGCCCTATCGGAGGCCACCGACGGCGCCGCCGCCGGAGCGGAGGTCGTCTTTGGAGTGATCCTGGGCACGGGAGTAGGAGGGGGAGTGGTGGTCGACGGATCGGTCCGGACGGGACCGAACCGGGTGGGGGGCGAATGGGGCCACAACCCTCTGCCCTGGCCCCGGCCCGACGAGCTTCCCGGTCCCGACTGCTACTGCGGCAAGCAGGGCTGCATCGAGAAATGGCTGGCTGGTCCGTCCCTGGAAGCCGACCATCTGCGAGTCACCGGGGAGAGGGCGGGGTCGCGTCAGATCGTGGAGGCGGCCCGGAGGGGAGATCCCTCCTCGGCAGCCTCCCTGAACCGGTACACGGACCGGCTGGCCCGTTCCCTGGCCACGGTGATCAACGTCGTCGATCCGGATGTCGTGGTCCTGGGAGGGGGCATGAGCAACGTGGACGAGCTCTACAGGGAGGTGCCGGGCCTCTGGGGGTCGTACGTTTTCGGGGGCGAGGCCGCCACCCGCCTGGTGCCCAATCACCACGGCGACTCGTCAGGTGTGAGGGGAGCCGCCATGCTGGTGCCGGCATGATCGAGAACGTCCTGGCAGCACGCTACGCCTCCCCGGAGATGATCGAGGTGTGGGATCCGGTCTCCCGAGTGCGTCTGGAGCGGCGCCTGTGGGTGACGGTTCTGGAGGAGCAGCGGGAGCTGGGCCTGGACGTGGGGGAAGAGGTGGTGGAGGCGTACCGGGCGGTGATCGACGATGTGGACCTGTCCTCCATCGCCCGTCGGGAGCGGGCCAACCGTCACGACGTGAAGGCGCGTCTGGAGGAGTTCAACTCCCTGGCGGGACACGAGTCGATCCACCTGGGTATGACATCCCGGGACCTGACCGAGAACGTGGAGCAGCTCCAGGTCCGACGGGCGCTGGAGCTGGTTCTGGTGCGCGGGGTCGCAGCCCTGGCTGCCATGGCGCAGATCGCCGCCGAGCATTCAGCGCTGGCGATCACGGCGAGGACCCACAACGTCCCCGCCCAGGTCACGACCGTCGGAAAGCGAATCGCCTCAGCCGGCGAGGAGCTGGCCGAGGCGCTGGAACGGGCGGAGAGCCACCTGGCGGCGATGCAGCTGCGGGGCATCAAGGGCCCGGTGGGCACACAGCAAGATCAGGTGGAGCTCCTGGGGTCATCAGCGGCTGCGGCGGAACTGGATCGTCGCGTGGCCGAACGGCTCGGATTCTCCCGGGTGGCGGTCTCGGTGGGTCAGGTCTATCCCCGCAGCCAGGATCTGGCCCTGGTCTCGCTGCTCGTCCAGATGGCGGCGGGGCCGTCCAGTTTCACCACCACCCTCCGGCTCATGGCCGGCCACGATCTGGCCACCGAGGGATTCCAGGCGGGACAGGTGGGATCCTCCGCCATGCCCCACAAGATGAATGCCCGCACCTCCGAGCGCATCCACGGGTTGAAAGTGGTGCTGGGCGGCCATCTGGCCATGGCCGCCTCCCTGGCGGGCGAGCAGTGGAACGAAGGGGACGTGTCCTGCTCGGTGGTGAGGAGGGTGATGCTGCCGGACGCCTTCTTCGCCACAGACGGACTGTTCCAGTCCCTGCTCACCGTCCTGGACGAGGTGGGGTTCTACCCGGCAGTGATCGCCCGGGAGATGGAAGAGCATCTTCCCTTCCTGTCCACGACTCGACTTCTGGTGGAGGCGGTCCGGGCAGGGATGGGTAGGGAGGCGGCCCACGAGGCGATTCGCAAGCACGCCACCGCCGCCGCTCTGGATCGAAGGGATCGACCGACCGCCGCGGTGGATGTCATCAGCCGTCTGGCCGCCGACTCCTCCTTCCCGTTGGATCGGGCCGCCATCGAGAGAGTATCGAACGACCCGGCGGCCTTCAGTGGCCGAGCAGATGAGCAGGTGGCGGCTTTCGTGAGCCGGGTGGAGCCGATCGTGGCACGGCACCCATCGGCGGCCGGCTACCGACCCGATCCGATCCTCTGAGGGCCATGGCGACGATCTCAGCCGACCGGGCCCGGCGCATCGCCCTCCGCGCTCAGGGCCTGGCCGATCCGCGGCCGGACGGGAGGGTGGACGTGAGGCACTTCCGCCGGGTGATGCGGCGGGTGTCCCTCGTCCAGCTCGACTCGGTGAACGTGTTCACCCGGACCCACTACATGCCCTTCTTCTCCCGTCTCGGCCCCTACGATCGCTCTGCCCTCGACGCCTGGCTGTGGGGGTCGGGAGAGCTGTTCGAGTACTGGGCGCACGAAGCCTCCCTCCTCCCGGTCGAGCATCAGCCGTTGCTCCGGTGGCGGATGAACGGGGGCTGGCACTGGGGTCGGATCGAGAAGGCGCTGGCGGAGCGCCCCCACATCCTGGATCAGGTGGAGGCGGAGGTGGCCGAAAGGGGCCCTCTTCGCACCGCCCATCTGGAGGACCCGGGAGAGCGGGACTCCTCGGCCATGTGGGGCTGGTCGGACGGGAAGGTCGTGTTGGAGGCCCTGTTCCTGTCGGGGAAGGTCACCACCGCTGCCCGGCACAACTTCGTGCGCTACTACGACCTGACCGAGCGGGTACTCCCCCGGCGAGTACTGGAGGCGGAGACCCCCACCGAGGAGGAGGCCCAGCTGGAGCTGTTGCGTCGCGCGGCTCGCTCCCTGGGGGTGGCCACCTACGACGATCTGGCCGACTACTACCGCCTCCGCAAGCCCGTGGCGCGCCCGCTCCTGGAGAGACTGGTCTCCCGGGGGGAGCTGGAGGAAGTGGAGGTGAGAGGCTGGGACCGGCCTGCCTACCTCCACCCGGAGGCATCGGCTCCCCGGACGGTGACGGGATCGACCCTGCTGTCGCCGTTCGACTCGCTCGTCTGGTACCGACCCCGCCTGGAGCGGGCGTTCGGTTTCCGCTACCGGATCGAGATCTACGTGCCTCCTGCCCGCCGCGTTCACGGCTACTACGTGCTTCCCTACCTGATGGACGGCCATCTCGTCGCCCGGGTCGACCTCAAGTCAGACCGCAAGACCGGACGGCTTCTGGTACGCGGTGCCTTCGCCGAGGAGGGCGGGGACCGGGTGGCCGTGGCGCGCAGCCTGGCCTCGGACCTGAGGCGGGCGGCGCAATGGCTGGACCTGGAGGAGGTGGTGGTGGAGCCGAACGGTGACCTGGCCGATGCGCTCCGGTCAGCCTCCTAGACGCCCCCCGTCTCAGGTGAAGGCGTTGAGGCCGGTGACGGCGTTGCCCATGATCAAGGTGTGGATCTCGTTGGTGCCCTCGTAGGTGATGACCGTCTCCAGGTTGGCCATGTGGCGGAACACCGGGTACTCCAGGGTGATGCCGTTCTCTCCCAGCACGCCGCGGGCCAGGCGGGCCGCCTCCAGGGCGTTGCGGGTGTTGTCCATCTTCCCGAAGCTGACCTGGGTGGGGGTGAGGGTCCCGGCGTCCTTGCGGCGACCGAGATGATGGGCGACGAGCATCCCCCGGTTGACGGCGATCATCATCTCCACCAGCTTGCGCTGGGTGAGCTGGAAGCTTCCTATGGGGCGGTCGAACTGCTCCCTGGCGAGGGAGTAGTCGAGGGCGGACTCGTAGCAGGCCCGGGCGGCGCCCACCACGCCCCAGGCGATCCCGTAGCGGGCCTCGTTGAGACAGGAGAGGGGCCCCCGCATGGACGCCACCCCTGGAAGGGCGAAGTCGTCGGGGACTCGCACGTCGTCGAGCGTGAGCTCGGAGGTTACCGAGGCGCGTAGGGACGCCTTGTGCTTGATCTCGTGGGCGGCGAAGCCCGGTGTGTCGGTCGGGACGATGAACCCGCGCACACCTTCGTCGGTGCGAGCCCAGATGATCGCCACCTGGGCCAGGTTCCCGTTGGTTATCCACATCTTGGATCCGTTGATGATCCAGTCGGAGCCGTCCCGGCGGGCGTTGGTCCGCATCGAAGCGGGATCCGAGCCGGAGTCGGGCTCCGTCAGCCCGAAACAGCCGACCACCTCTCCGGAGGCCATCCGGGGGAGCCACTCCTGCTTCTGCTCCTCCGAGCCGAACTTCCAGATGGGGAACATGGCCAGGGACCCCTGCACCGAGACGAAGCTGCGCACTCCGGAGTCGCCCGCCTCCAGCTCCAGGCAGGCCAGCCCGTAGGCGGTCCCCGACGTCCCGGCGCACCCGTAGCCCTCCAGGTGCATGCCCAGGAGCCCCATGTCGCCCATCGTCTTGGCCATCTCCACGGGGAACACTCCCTCCTCCCACCACTCCGCCACGTGGGGGAGGATCTCCTTTCGGACGAAGTCCCGCACGGTGTCGCGCAGCATCCGCTCCTCGTCGTCGAAGAGCGAGTCGGTGTCCAGGAAGTCGCGGGGATCGGGCGTCGCCGGCGAGATATCACTCATATGGAACCCATGCTACCGACCCCCCACAACGGTGAGATGGCGGGTCAGCCGGCCAGGGTCCTCTCGGTCAGCTCCTGGCGGTACTCCGTCAGTTGTGACGTCAGCTCCTCGTTCCCGACCGCCAGGATGGCGACCGCCAGCAGAGCGGCGTTGTTGGCGGCGTCGATCGCCACTGTCGCCACCGGGATCCCGGTGGGCATCTGGACGGTGGATAGGAGGGAGTCGAGCCCGTCCAGGGAGGCCGAGATGGGCACTCCGATCACGGGGAGGAGCGACTTGGCGGCCATGACTCCGGCCAGATGGGCGGCCTTGCCGGCGCCGGCGATGATCACCCCGAACCCCTGCTGGGAGGCGGTGGCGGCGAACTCCAGTGCCTGATCCGGTGTCTTGTGAGCGGATAGGACCCGCATGTCATGGTCGATCCCGAACCGATCCAGCATGGTGGCGGCTTTCTCCATCACCGGACGGTCCGATCCCGATCCCATGACGATGGCTACCCGACGCGACATCGGAGGCACACTACTCCGTCCGGACAACCGTCAGGCACCGGCGGCGATGTCGGTGCGGTACCGCATGCCCGGCCAGGAGACGTCCTCGACGGCGGCATACACCCGCCGGCGGGCCTCCTCCACCGTGTCGCCCCGTCCCACCAGATTCAACACCCTGCCGCCGGCGGTGACGGTGCGCTTCCCCTCCCGGGCGGTGCCGGCGTGGAACACGAGCACGTCGTCTGGAACCTGATCCAGCCCCCCGATGGGAGCTCCCCTGACCGGGCTCTCGGGATAGCCGTCCGCCGCCAGCACCACCTCCACCGCCGCCTCCTCCGACCAGGAAGGGACCGGGGGACGCCCCTCCAGGGCACCTTCGAGCACGTCGAGGAGATCCGTATCCATCCGGGGGAGCACCACCTGAGCCTCGGGATCGCCCAGGCGGACGTTGAATTCCAGCACCCTGGGGCCGTCCCGGGTGAGGACGAGTCCCGCATACAGGAACCCGGTGAAGGGGTTGCCGTCCGCCTCCATCCGATCAAGAGTGGGGAGTATCACCGTCTGGAGGGTGGTCTCCGCCAGGTCGGGGGGCAGATCCTCCACCGGAGAGTACGAGCCCATCCCCCCCGTGTTGGGCCCGGTGTCACCGTCCCCCAGGCGCTTGTAGTCGCGGGCCGGTGCCAGGGTGACCGCCTCGGTCCCGGCGCACACCGCGAACACGCTCACTTCCGGGCCTTCCAGGTACTCCTCCACCACTACGGCCGACCCGGACTCTCCGAACTGCCCGTCGAAGCAACGGTCCACCCATCGGTGAGCATCGTCCGCTACCTCGGTCACCAGTACGCCCTTTCCGGCCGCCAGGCCGTCTGCCTTCACCACGTACGGACCGGGGTGGGCGTCGAGGTGGGCGTGGGCCGCTTCTCGATCGTGGAAGGTGGCCGACTCGCCCGTGGGCACCCCGGCCCGGGCCATCACGTCTTTGGCGAACGACTTGGATGCCTCCAGCCGGGCGGCGGCGCGGGTGGGTCCGAACACAGGGATCCCGAGTCGGGCCAGGGCGTCGGCCAGGCCTGCGGCGAGAGGGGCCTCCGGTCCCACCACCACCAGGTCCACCGCGTGGATGCGCGCCAGGGCGGACACCGCCCCCACGTCCAGCGGGTCCACCCCCTCCACCACCCCCCCCAGTTCCCCCAACCC